>CAYRYZ010000057.1:1371-8343 GCA_964428745.1 uncultured bacterium
TCTTCTTTTGTGTGATCATTAAATGATCGTTCTATTAATGATAGAAGACCTTTCACTATCATTGCATCTGAATCGGTTTGAAAAAAATATTTTTCACCATCTTTTTTACAAGTAACCCAAGCTTGAGATGTGCATCCATGAATACGATTTTCTTCATTTTTTTCTTCTTTTGATAGACCATCTAAATTTTTTGCGAGATCCACTAAATAAACATATTTGTCTCTGGGATCACCAAATATGGAAAATTCATCCCTTATAATATCAAGGGTTTCAATTATGCTAGACATCTATTAGAACACTTTCTAGCCAATTTGTAACTTTAGTATTAATGTAAGTTTTTACACCTTGATTATTTATTTGTTCAATAATTTCCTTGGCAAATCCATTGATAATTAACTCTATAGCTTTGGCTTTACTTATTCCTCTGGATTGAAGATAAAACAGTGCTTCTAAATCAATTTGCCCAGTCGTTGATCCGTGTGAACATTTTACATCTTCCGAATAGATTTCTAATTGAGGATTGGAATTCATGATTGCTTTAGGGCTTAGCAATAAGTTCTTATTTTTTTGATCAGCGTCCGTATGTTTTGTGCCTTCTTGAACAACCACTTTACCATTAAAAACACCAGATGAACTGTCAGATAAAATATATTTGAAAAGCTGATGGCTCTGGCAGGTATTATGAGAATGATTAATAATTATATTTTGATCATGATGCTGATCGTTTCTAATTGTAGACAGTCCATTCAAACTCGCATTTCCACCTTTATCATTGAAATTCAAATTAATATTATGACGAAAGAGTTTACTGCCAGAGGAAATCGACACAGTATTAAGCTGAGTGTCAGATCCAAGTGAATAATTGGATGATGCAATATGACTTGCTAGTGCACCTTCCTCTTCAATGCGAAAGTGATTTAATACTGAATTATTATTTATAATAATATTAGATACAGGATTAATGAAATAAGGCATGTCTGTTGATCCAATATAATGCTCAATAATTGTTGCTTGTGAATTATATCCAATTTGAAAAACAAATCTAGGATGATTCATGATAGGGTCTGATATATCCATCATCGCATAGATAACTTGAATTGGTTTTTCTAAAATCACATTTGAATCAATAGTAACTGATAGGCCTGAATTCATCATGGATGTGTTCAATGCAGTGAACGGATTTGAGTTTTTATGATCTAGATCTTTATTTGATTTCAAATAATCTAATCCTGTAGCAACAGAAATTGAATCAGGAATATCAGATAAGTCGGACTGATAATGACCATTTATTATTACAATAAGGTTTGAATCAGGAATGTGTTCAGCAATATTAATGGGTAATTGAGGAAAGTCTTTTGTATGAGATAATCGGTAATTTGATTTTTCTAGAGATGAAAAATCTGTGAATTGCCAGTCTTCCCATTGTTTTGTAGGTAGACCCAGATTTTTAAATTGGTCAAAGGCCTTTAATCTTAATTGACGTAGCTCCGGATCTTCATTTGGCCAATAAGCTAAGAGGTCATCAAATTGTTTTTGAAATTGTTTCATGATTCTAGCCAAGAGTAACCTTTTTTCTCTAATTGATTGGCGAGTTCAATATCACCCGATTTCACAATTTTACCATCTATTAATACATGAACATAGTCTGGATGCATATACTGAAGTAGCCGTTGATAATGAGTTATGGCCAAAAATGATCTATTTTTATTTCTAAAATTATTTACACCCTCAGCAATGGTCTTTAATGCATCAATATCAAGGCCGGAATCAGTTTCGTCAAGTATAGATAATTCAGGTTCAAGGGTAAGCATTTGTAAGATCTCATTCCTTTTTTTCTCACCACCTGAGAATCCATCATTTACCGCCCTGCTTAAATATGATTCATCTAAATTTACCGATTTTACTTTTTCGCGCATCAACCTCATGAAGTCAGCAGCATTAATTTCACTCTTGCCATGATGTTTCAACTTTGCATTGAGTGCTGCTCTTAAAAAATAAGCATTATTTACTCCTGGAATTGCAACAGGGTATTGAAATGACATGAAGATCCCAGCCAAGGCACGATCCTCCGTTGCCATATCAAGCAGATTATTCCCATTATAAGTTATAGAGCCTTTGGTGACTATAAAATTATCTCTACCTGTGATGATATTAGCAAGGGTGCTTTTCCCAGAACCATTCCGTCCCATTATGGCATGTAACTCACCAGGCTTCACGGATAAATTAATTCCTTTTAGGATTTCTTTTCCTTCAACGCTTGCATGTATATTTTTGATTATTAACATTCGAAGTGTGTATTGATGATTAATAAAATTAAAAAATTAATTTTACCCCACTGCACCCTCCAGGCTTACTTCCATCAATTTTTGTGCTTCCACAGCAAATTCCATTGGAAGTTCATTAAAGACATCTTTGCAGAACCCATTTACAATTAATGATACAGCATCTTCGGTAGATATACCGCGCTGGTTACAATAAAATAATTGATCCTCACCAATTTTTGATGTTGATGCTTCATGCTCCATTTGAGCGGATGGATTTCTAACATCAATATAAGGGAATGTATGAGCACCACATTTATCACCAATCAAAATAGAATCACACTGAGAATAGTTTCGAGCGTTTTCGGCATTTTTCATTATTTTAACTCCACCACGGTATGTATTTTGACCTTTACCAGCTGAAATCCCCTTTGATATAATTGTACTTTTCGTATTTTTGCCAAGATGGATCATCTTTGTTCCTGTATCAGCTTGTTGAAAATTATTTGATAGAGCCACTGAATAAAATTCACCTACTGAATTATTCCCTTTTAATATGCAACTTGGATATTTCCAAGTAAGTGCAGATCCAGTCTCGACCTGTGTCCAAGAAATTTTAGAATTTTCCTCTAAACACGTTCCACGTTTTGTAACAAAATTATAAATACCACCTTTCCCAGTTTTAGGGTCTCCGGGATACCAGTTTTGGACAGTGGAATATTTTATTTCCGCATTTTTGTGTGCGACTAATTCAACAACTGCAGCGTGAAGTTGATTTTCGTCCCTCATTGGCGCAGTGCAGCCTTCCAAATAACTTACATGACTTCCTTCTTCAGCAACAATAAGGGTCCGTTCAAATTGGCCTGTTTTTTCCGCATTAATTCTGAAATAAGTAGATAGCTCCATTGGACATCTAACATTTTTTGGTATATAAACGAAACTACCATCACTAAATACTGCTGAATTAAGCGCAGCAAAATAATTATCTGTTGTTGGAACAACACTGCCTAGATACTTTTTTACTATATCTGGATGATTTTGCACTGCTTCAGAAAAAGAACAAAAAATAACGCCATGTTTTTTAAGCTCTTCCTTGAAAGTAGTTGTTATTGAAACACTATCAAAGACTGCATCTACAGCCACATTCGCTAGCAACTTTTGTTCTTCCAATGGGATTCCCAGTTTATTATAGGTATCTAATAGTTCTGGGTCGACCTCATCTAAACTTTTAAGCTTTTCTTGCTTTTTTGGGGCTGCGTAATATGAAATAGTTTGGAAATCAATATTTGTATAATTCAATTTAGACCAATCAGGCTCATCCATTTTTAACCATTTTTTATAAGCCTTTAATCTCCAATTTAAAAGCCAATCAGGTTCATTTTTTTTTGATGAAATAATTCGGATTACATTTTCACTCAATCCAGGTGGAATTGTTTCTTGCTCTATATCGGTTGTGAAGCCGTATTCATATTCTTGGCTAATCGCCAAATTAATAATATTCTGATCTTTTTTCATGGGTTCTAAACTGAGAAAGAAGTCCCGCAACCGCAGGTACGTTCAGCATTTGGGTTTACAATTTGAAACCCACCATTAAGGATATCATTTGAGAAATCAATTTCAATCCCTTTAAGATAAAGATAGCTTTTTAAATCACAAAAAATTTGCATTCCTTGGCTGTTAAATACTTTATCAAATTCTTTTTGTTCTTTTTCAAATGACATATTATAGTTCATACCAGAGCACCCACCAGTAGTTACTTCCATTCGTAAACCAAAGCCTTTTTTACCTTCAGCTTCCATGACAGCAGAAAGTCGCTCCGCTGCTTTTTTTGTCATCTTTATACCAGCATCAAATATTTCTTTTGTATTGCTTTGTTTTTCCATTATTCCCATTCCGTTTCTATTTCAGGTTCTTTTCGCTCCTTTGGCTCAGATAAATCAAGGCCTAGTTTTTCTTTAGCTTCATCAGTAATCATTTCTGGATTCCAAGGCGGGTCAAAAGTGACCTCTACAAATGCTTGATTAACTTCATCAAGCGTTTCAAGCTTAGTTTTTATATCGTCTGACATTTGGCCGCCCATACTACAGCCAGGTGTAGTCAATGACATAACAATATTGACATCGGATTTACTATTATCATATGCTTCCTGAATTTGAATATTATAGATCAGCCCCAAATTCCACAAGTCTACTGGTAGCTCAGGATCGTAACATTGTTTGAGGATATCAATAATTTGTTGTTCTTTAACTTTTGACATTATTGGGTAACCTCTTGGAGCGTCATTTGAGAAAACATATCTCGCAAATTGTTATTGATTCGCTGAATAGGAATTCGAATATTGCAGTTTGTCATTTGTAAACAATCTGATTCGAAATAGCAATCCATCATGCCTAATGGGCCCTCAAGTTTTTCGAAAAAATCCTTTAAAGAAATTTGATCTAAATTGGCAGCAACCTTATATCCACCGTTAGCTCCCTGAGTTGCTTCAACAATATTATGGCGAGCCATTTGCTGCAAAGTTTTTGCAAGCAATTGCTTAGGTATTCCATATTGCTTAGCAATTTCATTAGCGCTGGTTAGTGCGTTATCACTCTTTGATTGCATATGGCGTAACGCAATTAATGCATATTCCACTTTTCTTGTAATATTAAGCATGATATTCCCTTAAAGGAAAATTACGTCTTCTATGAGTTTGCGTCCAAGAATTAAATAGGACTAATTTTATCGTATATAAATAAAATTAGTCCTTACTAATAATATATTTGGATGATTAATTGATTATAATTCTATTCTTTTTTGATGTGGTAAGAAAACCGATTTGTTTTGCATTGAGCCCTGTTTCTTCAGTGCACTTCTTTGCATATTCATCAGCTACTTCTTCAGGCATGGCAACTAATAATCCTCCAGATGTTTGCGCATCTGCAATCATTAGTTTTTCTTCTTTACTCATTTTTTTATTAAAAGATGTAAAATGAGTAGCATAGTCTAAGTTACGTTTAGTTCCGCTTGATATATTCTCACTTATCGCTAATGACCGCACACCCTTTAGAAATGGAATACTGTCAAAATTGATTTCAGCTGTCAACTGGCTTGCTTGGCACATTTCATTTAGATGCCCTAACAATCCAAACCCGGTTATATCTGTAGCCGCGTGAGCAGAAAATTCATTCATTAATTTTCCAGCAAATGCATTCAAAGCACTCATGCAATTAACTGCCTGAGTAATTATATCTTGCGGAGCATTGTTATTTTTAATAGCTGTGGAAATAATGCCAGTGCCTAATGGTTTCGTGAGGACTAATACATCGCCTTCTTTTGCTTCAGAATTTTTAATCAATCCTGATTTTTTTACTTCACCACTAACGACTAAACCATATTTAGGTTCTTTATCATCAATTGAATGACCTCCAACTATGGGTATGCCCGCTTCCAAAGTTTTATCTGACCCTCCTTTAAGAATCTCTGATAAAATTTCTTTTGATAATTCATTGATTGGGAAGCCAACGATATTTAATGCGAATAAAGGTTTTGCACCCATGGCGTAAATATCAGATAAAGCATTAGCAGCAGCAATTTGTCCAAATTGATAAGGATCATCAACAATAGGAGTGAAAAAATCTACACTCTGCACTAAAAGTTTATCATCGCTTAAAGAAACTACAGCTGCATCGTCAGATTCATTAAATCCAACTATAACATTATCATGGAATTTTGAATTAATATTGCTCAGTACCTGAGCAAGGTCTTCAGGACCAATTTTGCATGCTCATCCAGATCCATGAGAAAATTGAGTTAGTTTAATTTTATCAAATTTTGTCATATATAAATTTAAAGCTTTATAATGAGTGAAATAAGTGGTTCTGGGTATCTGCAAAAAACACACACAATACGTTGGTTTCATTTTATTCAGATAAGTAAATTCTCCTTAGAAAAACTATAAATAATAAAATATTTGATTTAAGATATGTTAATTAATGAGTAAAACTACAAAACAAGTCGATGAAGTTGTGATTCGTTTTGCTGGAGATTCAGGGGATGGGATGCAGCTTACTGGTGGAAGATTTACAGAAACAACAGCCATTGTAGGCAATGATCTAAGTACGTTACCTGATTTTCCTGCAGAGATTAGAGCGCCAGCTGGTTCATTAGCAGGGGTAAGTGCTTTTCAAATTAAGTTTAGTTCAAGAGATATTCATACTCCTGGGGATGCACCTGATATATTAGTGGCTATGAATCCAGCTGCATTAAAAGTGCATCAAAAAGAAATCTTACCGGGCGGAACAATCATTTGTAATGCGAATGCTTTTACGCCAAAAAATTTAAAATTAGCGAGCTATGAAACAAATCCTTTAGAAGATAAAACTCTAGATGACCACTATACAGTTTATTCAGTTGAGATGAGTAAAATGGTTGCGTTAGCTTGTGAAGATTTGGGGCTTACTCCTAAAATTGTTGATCGAACCAAAAACTTTTTTGCACTCGGCCTTTTATTCTGGATTTATGATAGGCCAACACAACCAACTAAAGATTGGTTGGCAATAAAATTCGCTAAGAAACCTGAGCTTGTTGAGGCAAATGTAAGAGCTATGGATGCGGGATATAACTATGGTGAAACAACTGAAATTTTTACAACAAGATATAAAGTGGATAAAGCAAGTTTACCTCCAGGAACGTATCGTAATGTTGTGGGTAACTATGCATTATCTATGGG
>CAYRYZ010000058.1:0-8242 GCA_964428745.1 uncultured bacterium
GACCCCCTGCTCCCAAAGCAGGTGCGCTAACCGGACTGCGCCACACCCCGAAATTTATTTTTTTGACTCACTGTGGGTGAGTGATGGGACTTGAACCCACAGCCTCCGGTGCCACAAACCGGTGCTCTAACCAGTTGAGCTACACCCACCATGTTACTTCAAATAAATATATCATTTGAAGCCACGCAAATTAGTGGATTTAGATTGATTATATGAAAATAAATTTCCAGGAACACTTATATTGTATTTTCCATTCAAGATGGTAATAATAAAATGGAACTATTGTAATTTTTCATATGCGCCTACTTACTAGATATATACTTAAACAACTATTTATGCCGTTCATTTTTTCTTTACTTATTATTGTTTTTGTATTATTTACTCAATTTCTTCTAAGAGCAATAGATCGCTTTATAGGTAAAGGGCTTGATCTTGGAACAATATTTGAATATTTATTCCTAAATCTAGGATGGATAAGCGCTTTGGCTGTCCCCATGGCTGTACTAGTAGCAGCACTTATGGCCTTTGGCCAATTTTCGGAAGATAATGAGATTACTGCTATGAGATCATCAGGCATTAGTTTCGCAACAATAATCCTTCCAGCTTTAACAATGGGACTCCTTATCTCTATAACATTAATATTATTTAACGCCTTCATCATGCCTGAAATGAATTTCAAAGCACGTATGCTATCAGGTGATATTTATCGGAAACGTCCAGGCCTAAATATTGAACCTGGCTACTTTATGGATGATCTTCCAGATTATAGTATGATTATACGTGATAAAGAAAATGAAACTCTAATAGATGTTAGGATTTTTAGTAAAGGAATAAACAAATCTCAAACTAGCATTCATTCTAAAACAGGTAAACTTTCAACTATAGATGATGCTATTATATTAGATCTATATGATGGAGAAATTCATGAGCTTGACCTAAATGATTATGGAAATTATCGTCGCATTGAATTTGCGAAACACAAAATCACTATACCTGCTGATGACCTCTTCTTGAACCGAAGAGATACAACTAGTCGGTCTGACCGAGAAATGACAATACCTATGATATTGGCAAAAAGATCAAATATTAATGATCGAATCAATATTGTTAATGGCCGAATAGGACGCGCTTTCTTAAGAACGGGTATGGATAGCCTTGTCCCACCATCATTAGAAGATTCTCAATTATTAATTAAGAATGAGATAGAACGATTTAGTTCAGATCCGATAAACAGTGCAGATGATATTTACAGAAAAGAAAAAGATGTAGATATAGTAAAGAGACAATTGAGAAATGAATATAATTTATTGAGGAGTTACAACAAATCCAGTAACAAATATAATGTAGAATTACATAAGAAATTTTCTCTACCTGTTGCGAGCATTCTATTCATCATGACTGGTGCTTCACTGGGAGTTCTATTTAGGAAGGGAGGTTTTACTATAGCTACAGGTCTTTCGTTTGGATTTTTTCTCATATATTATATACTAATGATTGGTGGAGAAGATCTTGCCGATCGAGGTATTCTCACGCCCATGGTAGGTGTATGGTCACCTAATGCAATTCTTTTGATTATTGCAACTTATTTAATGTTACATACTGTTAGAGAGCAACCTCCTTTACGTTTTGATTTTAACTTTTTCAAACGCTTTAATAAGAAAAAAGATGAATCTAAAAAATCTAATTAATTCAAAAAAAAACGGAAAAGATATTTCCGAATTAGATATAGAGTCATTAATAAATGCATTTGTAAATAATGAAATAAATGATAAATCAATGACAGTATTCTTGAAAGCAGTTCAAACGCATGGTATGACAAAAAAAGAAACGATAGCATTAACAAATGCAATGCTAAACTCTGGCGAGAAAATTGAATTTACTGCAAGTGATAATTATATCGCGGACAAGCACTCTACAGGAGGTGTTGGAGATAAAGTTTCACTTATTTTAGGACCGCTTTTAGCTGCTGGAGGGCTTGCGATACCTATGTTAGCTGGCAGAAGTCTAGCACACACTGGTGGTACTATTGATAAATTAGAATCCATCCCTGGTTTTCAGACTAATCTTTCTACAAAAGATTTTAAGAATAATGTTGAAGAGATAGGAATTTGTATTATGTCTCAAACAGATTCTATATGCCCGGCAGATAAAAAAATGTATGCATTAAGAGATGTAACAGATACAATTAATTCAATTCCACTTATTTGTGGTTCAATTATGAGTAAAAAGATAGCAGAAGGAATAGATGGATTAGTCTTAGATATTAAGATTGGGAATGGGGCATTTATGAAAACTATAGATCAAGGAATTGAACTCGGTAATGCTTTACAAAATATTGGTAAAACCTTTGATGTTAAAACAGATGTCGTTTATTCCAGCATGAATCAACCTTTAGGAAAAACAGCGGGCATGTGGTGTGAGGTTAAGGAATCGATAGAAGCACTTAAAGGGAAAGGGGCTTCAGATCTAATGCATCTTGTATTTGAGCTTGGTAGTAAATTACTTGTACAGGCTGGAATATCTAATGACCCAACTACAGCTGTTTCTATTCAGAAAGATCTAATCGCTTCTGGCAAAGCATATAATAAATTTGAAGACATGGTCCGCCAACAAAAAGGGTCCATAGATAAAGTAAATAAAATTCATTCACCAAAATATGAAAAAATAATATTTGCTCATGACAGTGGTTTTATCGAAGAGATGGATAGTTTGAATATAGGTTGGGCTACAGTTGAATTAGGATGTGGTCGAAAAGCTAAATCTGATATACTTGACCCAACTGCTGGGATTGATTTCACTTATAAAATTGGGGATGAAGTAAAGATGGGTGATCCAATCTTTAAATGTTTTAATTCTAATAAACAGAAATTATTATCAGCCACAAAATTATTAAACGACTCAATTAAAATTGGGCCGAATCAAATCAATCACAGTTTATTTTTCTAAATAATTAATTCCTACGGTGTACCTTACAGACTTGAGATGGCTCCGTGCCCTGGATAAAAATTTCAGACTCAACTGTGCATAAATTCGTTGGCATATCTTTTGTAATTGAACAAATTTCAAAATTGATCACTCCACTAGGTCGAACAAAATTCATTCGCTTAAGTCTCAATGTATCGTGTGCTATTGCCATAAAATTTGCCCATGCTGGAAGAGCAGCTCGAGAGCCGTCTTGACCTGCGCCTAAACTTACAATAGGATCATCTACTCCAATCCATACTCCAGCAGCCAATTGTTTTGAAAACCCAACAAACCAAGCATCAGTCCAATTTTGAGTCGTACCTGTTTTACCTCCAGCAGGATGATAAAAGTTATGTCTCCAACGGGCGCTTCCCCCTGTACCTGCATCCATCACTGTTTGTAACATTGATGTCATTACATAGGCTGATTCTTCTCTGAGAACTTCTTCTCTAATAGGCTCATATTCTTTAATAATATTTCCATATCGATCTTCTACTTTAGTTATACCAAAAGCTTTATTAAGAACTCCTTTATTTGCAAAGGAAGAGTAAGCATTTACTATATCTAATAAATAAACTTCCGAAGTACCAAGGGCAATTGCATCTACTGCACGAATATCTGTTGTGATGCCCATTCGTTTAGCCATTGATTTTACTTCAGATGCTGGCACAAGTTCTTTCACTACTCTTACAGCAACTAAATTAATTGATTTGCGAATTCCCTCTCTGAGAGTTGTTAGCCCGCTTGTCGTTCCATCATAATTTCTTGGCATCCATTTTTCCCACTCTCCATTTGCATTTAGTACACGAAGAACCAAGGGTTGGTTTAATAATTGTTTTGTAACTGAATATCCATTATCTATCGCAGCCGTATATACGAAAGGTTTAAATACTGAACCAGGTTGACGCTTTGCTTGAACAGCTCTATTATATTGATCATGATAATCAGGACGCCCACCAACCATCGCTAAAATAGATCCAGTTGAAGGATCCAAAGCTACAAAAGCTCCTTGAACTAAAAGTTTATTTCGAAGGTCTTCATAGAGTAATGTGTCACCTTCCATCATCATTCTTACTGAATCTTCGGGGAAAATATTAAGGTAGGCTAATCGTGAGAACTCCTCTGGATCATTAAAAATGCGCTGATTTAATTTTTCCTGATTGGTCTTAATAGCATTCATCAATGCTTCTTCTGCTGCAGATTGCACTCTAGTATCAAGCGTGGTATAAATCTTTAATCCATCTCTGTAAATGTTAACACCAAGACGATCGTCTTCTTTCTCCATAGTTCGTCGAATATATTCAGTAAAGTAAGGAGCTTTACCTTTAGCTGTAGATTCAGAAATGTTCTCAGACTCAATAACTCGAGCTTCGGAATACATATCTTTTGTTATAAATTTTTCATCCCGCATTACTCTAAGTACAACATTCCGTTTATAATGAGCTCTTTCAGAATGATTTATTGGAGAATATGTTGCTGGTGCAGGTAAGATTCCCGCAAGCATCGCAGATTCGCCTAATGTCAATAAAACTGCATCTTTTCCAAAGTAACGTTTTGCTGCAGCCTGTACGCCATACGTCCCATGACCAAAGTGAACATTGTTTAAATACATTTCAAGTATTTCATCCTTTGTATAAGTTCGTTCAATTTGAATAGCTGTAATTATTTCCTTAATTTTTCTGATAATCGTTTTTCTAAATCCTATTGTATCATAAAGAGTGCGAGCCACTTGTTGAGTCAGAGAACTAAATCCCTGTTCATAACTTAAACTTATAATATTTACTACAATTGCTCTGATAATACTTCTAGAATCAATACCCCAATGATTATAAAATCGACGATCTTCCGAACCAATAACTGCATTTTTCATATTGTTAGGAATTTGATCCAAACTAACAAAAATTCTTTTTTCTAAAAATAATTCATCTAAAATCTCTCCATCTGCAGAATAAATCCTTGTTACTAGATCTGGATCATAATTTTCTAGTTGATCTAAAGAGGGGAGATCTTGGGCTAAATAAATAATGTAACCAATTATTATTCCTAATCCGATTAATACAGTTATTAATGCGCTTTTAAAATATTTGGTTAAAGTGGGAATGGAAAGGTTTACAGCCATCATCAAATTTAAGTTACTACCCAACTAATCATAGGTAGGAATTCTTTCTAATTAACTTCTGAATAATAAAATACTTTAATTCCAACTATTCTTTTGAGGGATGAATCATTTTCTCTGGCTGAACCAACTTATCAAAGTCTTCTCCACTCATATAATCCAAGGCAATTATAGCATCTCGAAGTGAAGTATTATCTTTATATGCTTTCTTTGCCACTTCAGCTGCTTTATCATATCCAATATGTGAATTTAAAGCAGTTACTAACATAAGAGAATTATACAAATTGCTATTGATTCGTTCTTTATTAGGTTTAATACCTTCTACGCAATTTTTTCGAAATGAGCTAGTAGCATCAGAAAGAATACGAATTGACTGAATAATATTATATGCTAAAACTGGTCGATATACATTGAGTTCGAAATTCCCACTTGCACCAGCTACAGTAATCGTGGTATCATTTCCCATAATTTGACTACATACCATTGCCATAGCTTCGCACTGTGTTGGGTTTACTTTACCAGGCATAATTGATGACCCTGGTTCATTTGAGGGAATTACGATTTCACCAATACCTGAACGTGGACCACTAGCAAGCCAACGTATATCATTGGAAATTTTAAATAGAGACCCAGCAACTGTTTTCAAGGCGCCGGATAATTCAACTATACAATCTTGGCCTCCTAAAGCCTCAAATTTATTTTCTGCAGTTTTAAAGGGAAGTCTAGTAATAGACGATATTTCTTTTGCTACAGCTTCTGCATAACCTTCAAATGAATTAATTCCTGTTCCAACAGCAGTTCCTCCTATAGCTAGCTCATAACAACTTTCAAGTGAGTTTTTAATTCGTTTAATTCCGTGGCGAAGAGCGGAACTATATCCTGAAAATTCTTGCCCTAAACTCAAGGGAGTAGCATCTTGGAGGTGAGTTCTACCCAACTTGATAATTGAGTCAAATTCTTTTGATTTCTTTTCGAAAATTTTCTCTAACTTTTCTAACTTTGGAATTAATTCCCCTATAGCTAATTGAACTACGGCAATATTAATTGCTGTTGGGAAAGTATCATTTGTTGACTGGCTCATGTTTACATGGTCATTAGGATGGACGGGATCTTTAGTTCCGATTTCTCCACCCATCATTTCAATCGCTCTATTTGATATAACTTCATTGAAATTCATATTTGATTGAGTTCCTGAACCAGTTTGCCAAATAACAAGCGGAAAATGTTTATCAAGATCACCATTAATAACTTCATCAGATGCTTCTAAAATAGCATTAGCTATCTTTTTGTCCAGCTTACCTGCTGAAGCATTAACTTTTGCTGCAGCTTTTTTAACAATCCCATAAGCACGAATGAATTCACGTTGAAATCTCTCCCCACCAATTTTAAAATTGTTAATAGATCGTTGAGTTTGGGCACCGTAATATTTTCCATTGGGCACTTCTACTTCACCCATACTATCTTTTTCTTTACGATATTCCATATGATTAACCCTATTTAACTACCCAGGTATCTCCCGCGTTGATTATATCCTGAATGGTTACTTTATCTTTTTTCTTACTGGCTTCATTAATCTGATTCATCATCATATCTTCATAGGTGGCGTCTTCTATGGAGTAGAGTACTCCAATGGGGTCAGGGAAGCCATCATTATAAGTCATATTGGAGAGTAATGATGCGATAACATAATCTGACTCATCGTGCACAAGAATATCATCCGAACTCCATTTATCTCCAATCTCGACAACTGTAGGTTTATTGCCATCGAGTCTTATACCTTTGTTTTTTTCAACACCAAAAATCATTGGGCTTTTGTTTTCTAACCAAAGTACTGTATCTAATTTAGTCTCCTTATCAGTTAATGATGAAAAAGCGCCATCATTAAAAATATTACAATTTTGATAAATTTCCATAAATGATGTCCCTTTATGGGCGTGTGATTTAGTAATCATCTCCTGCAAATGCTTTGTTTCTTTATCAATAGTTCTAGATACAAATGTAGCTCCAGCACCTAGCGCAAGAGTCAATGGATTAAAAGGGCGATCCAAAGAACCCATTGGTGTCGATTTTGTCACCTTGCCAACTTCGGAAGTTGGAGAATATTGACCTTTGGTAAGCCCATAAATTCTATTATTGAATAACATAACATTGATATCTAGATTTCGACGCAAAAGGTGAATTGTGTGATTTCCGCCAATTGAGAGTCCATCACCATCACCAGTTACAACCCAAACGGATAAATCTGGATTTGCAAGTTTTACACCAGATGCGATTGCAGGAGCACGTCCATGAATAGTGTGGAATCCATATGTATCCATGTAATAGGGAAAACGACTAGAGCAACCAATACCTGAAATAAATACAAGGTTTTCTTTATCAATACCTAAATTGGGAAAAACTTTCTGAGTTTGCGCTAAAATAGCATAATCCCCACACCCAGGGCACCATCTGACTGCTTGATCAGAGGTAAAATCTTGTTTTGAATAAGTATTTTTTACTTTTGCTTCAGACATTTTCTTTATCCTATTAATGAATTTGCTGCTTTTTGAATATCAGCAGAACTAATTGGTTTTCCACGAACTAAGTTTAGTCCTTTAACATCTATTAAATATTCTGCTCTAACTATCTTAATTAATTGACCACAATTAATTTCAGGCATCAAAACATTTTTAAATTTAATTAATACCTCACCCAAGTCTTTAGGCAATGGATTTATCCATCGGATATGAAAATGACTCACCTTTTTCTTTTTTGCCTGTAGTGCTTCTGCTGCAGATCGACAGGCGCCTCTAGTTCCGCCCCAACTTAGAATCAATAAATCACCACTTTTATTCCCAAAAATTTCGGATTTACCTAAATCATCGGCAATCGATTCAACCTTTCTCGCACGTGTTTCAACCATGTAATGGTGGTTTTCAGGATCATAACTTACATTGCCTGTAACATCTTCTTTCTCTATACCACCTATTCTATGCTCTAGATCTTTCATGCCTGGGATAGCCCATGGGCGTGCTAAAGTTTTCTTATTTCTCAGATAGGGCATAAACTGTCCATCAACCAGAGAAGATTTGTCTGCAAATTTTACATCTATAGATGGCAGATCATCAACAACTGGAACTTGCCAAGGCTCAGATCCATTTGCTAGATACCCATCAGTTAATA
>CAYRYZ010000059.1:0-8192 GCA_964428745.1 uncultured bacterium
CAAATTGTTAGAAAAGAAGATGATTTAAAAGTTGGAGAGTCTTTTGTTCTAAAGACAGGAAAAGGGGAAATGGAAGCTGAAAAAAAGCAAAGCTTACCTGTTTGATACTTCAAAGATTAGTGAGACTAAAATATGACTAAAGAAAAATCATTTAATTTTGAATCTGCGATGGAAGAACTTGAAAAAATAGTCGCACAACTTGAAGAAGAAAATTCATCGTTAGAGAAAAGCCTCGAGTTATATGAAAAAGGAGTTAAAATAGCTGAAAAACTGCGTAAGCACCTAGATGACGCAGAACAGAGAATAGAAGTTTTGAAAAAAAATAAGAATTCTAGTTCTGATGTTGAGGATCCGATTGACTAATGACAAGAAATAAACAAACTCCTAGAGCTTTTGGGATTTGGGGTAACACAGATAAAGATAAATTTTGGGATAATTTAATTCCTATCTTAGAATGGGCGAATGATAAAAAGATAGAACCCTATATTACTACTCGAATTAATGATAATCTGCCAAAAGGTTTTGGAAAAAAAGTAAATATCATTAATTCAGCTAAAGATTTTTTAAAAATAGATTTTCTTTTAACTCTGGGGGGAGATGGAACAATCTTATCGGCAGCTAGAGCAATTGGAAATCGTAAAACACCTATTCTAGGAGTACATGTCGGCGAGTTGGGTTTTCTAGCAGAAGTCATCATGGATGATATGTTTGATCGACTTAACATGGTATCTCAAGGAAATTTTTTAATTCAGAATAGAATGGTATTAAAAGCAGAAATTGATAATGGGAATATGCCTAAAACATTTTATGCATTAAATGATTTTGTAATTGATCGTGGAAAATCCCAAAGGTTAATAACAATGGAATTATTTGCTAATAACCATTTTATTTCAAAGTACAAATCAGATGGTTTGATTTTTTCAACTCCCACAGGCTCAACAGCTTATTCTCTTTCAGCTGGAGGTCCCATTGTTATGCCTAAATTGAAAGCAATCGTTGTGACGCCATTAAGCCCTCATACTTTAACTTTACGGCCAATAGTAGTACCTGATGATCAAATTCTTGAAATTAAATTTGTAGATGATGATAAAGTAGCATTCGCTGTAGATGGTCAGGTTAGTGAATATTTATCTCCGAAATCTAGAGTGCTGATAAAAAAATCATCTTTTGATATAAAGATGATAAAATTTGAAGATTCAAATTATTTTCAAACTTTAAGATTAAAGATGGGGTGGGGAAAAAGAGGGCAGATCTAAGCTTGATCTTTTTCTATCGAAAGTAAATTTGAAGCAATTAATTCAATAAAGATATTCATTTGCTTAAGCAAATCCATAAGCTCCATGTGAATTTGATGAGTAGCGACTGACTCGGCGACATCTCCACTTACTCTTTGGAAATGCTCAAGGCGGTACTTTTCTTCAATGTCTTTATATTTTTGCCCTTTTGTCATGATTTTCTCTGCTTTTGCGCGATCAAACTTGGTAAAAAATTTATTTAACCGTTTCACTTGCTTTACCAATTTAGTGTGATAATCCAATATTTCTTGTTGACCCGCCTCAGAGAAGTTTACATCTGAATTCTCTTTGCTTTTGACAAGTCCATCAAATCTAAGTTTTATCATGTTATTCATTGATTCCAGATAATTCACAGTGGATACAAGAGAGAACACTTCTTTTGATTGATCGGAGTTGAGATCGCCTCTACTCGTTATTAATAAATAGTCAGTTATTTTTTCATTTAAAAATGTAATTTTATCTAAGCGTTGATTTAATCCAGTTTTTAGGTCTAATTCTGAATTTTCTATATCTGTTTGTTCTTGATCATTAAAAAAAGGTCTAACTAATGTACCCACAACACGCTCCATTAGACCTACAACTCCACTTATTTCTGCCTGAGCATTATTAATTGCAGCTTCAGGTTGATTTAATAATTTCTCATCTAGATGCAACACAGCAGGTTTCTCAATATCTCTTTCCTCAGTTTTATCAGGAAAGTAATGAATAATAGTTTTAGCAATATAACCTGTAAATGGAATGAATATTATAGAAGCTAAAATATTAAAAAAAGTATGAGCGTTAGCTATTTGTCTAGGAATGTTATTTGAAGTTTGACTTACAATCTCAGAAAAAGTGGGTATCCAAAAACAAAATAATAGAACGCCTATTACGTTAAAAGTCACATGTGCTATAGCCACTCGCTTAGCATCTCTTGAAGCGGTAAGTCCAGCTAAAAGGGCAGTTACACAAGTTCCTATATTCGCACCAAAAATTAAAGGGATTCCTGCTTCAAGTGTAATTGATCCCCCACTTGCCAGGGTGATGACGATACCCGTTGTAGCGCTACTGCTTTGAACTAAAGCAGTAAATATAGCTCCAGCGAGTATCCCTAAGAATGGGTTCTCAAAACTTGTTAAGATACTATTAAATGTAGGATCGGTTCGAAGGGGCTTCATAGTATCTGACATTACCTTCATACCATAAAACAATAAACCAAACCCTAAAATCACATATCCTAAATTTTTCACAGTTTCTTTTTTTGAGAAAAGAGACATCAGCGAACCAGCAGCAATTAATATTAATGCATAGTCAGTGACCTTAAAAGCAACAATTTGAGCAGTAACAGTGCTCCCAATATTTGAACCAAGAATTACTCCAAGGGCTTGAGTAAAATTGAGCAAACCTGAGTTTACAAAACTGACCAACATTACAGTTGTTGCACTGCTACTTTGAATTATCATGGTAACAAAGGCGCCTACAGAAACAGCAAGGAATTTATTTGAGGTTAGTTTTTCTAAAATAAGCCTCATGCTGTTGCCAGCAGTCATCTTCATGCCCTCACTCATCATTTCCATTCCGTAAAGGAACATCCCCATGCCTCCTAAAAGCCCAGTGGCTAATAGAAATATCGAAATTTCTTTTGAATCTCCAACTGTACCTGCATAGACTGTACCAATAGATGCGAGGATCACTAAAGGAAAAATTATTCGTGATGATTTATTATAACTAGTAATCATTAATATTAAATATCAATTATTTTTTAAAAATATTGGTCAAAATATAAGAAATAATTTTGGGATTTTCTTTGAGTCTTCTAATTGAATAATCAAACCAGGCTTCACCAAAGGGAACATATATTCGGATTTTAAATCCTTTCTCTTTTAATAATTCTAATCTATTACCCATTGGTACTCCATATAGAGCTTGAAATTCAAAGCGATCTTTAGAGATATTATATTTTTTAATTAACTCTTCAAGTTGATCAATTAATTCAAGATCGTGAGTAGCAAGGCATGCATAACCTTGCCCTAATAAAAGAGTTTCTGCTATTTTGATAAAATTATCATTAATCTTTTTTCGGTCTTGGATTGCAATTTCTGGGGCTTCACTGTATATGCCTTTACAGATACGTAGATTTAATTTTGATGAATCTAATTCTTTTAAATCATCAAGGCTTCGATGGAGGTAGGCTTGAATTACAGTTCCAACGTCTTCATGGATTTCTAATCCCTTTTTAAAAAATTTCAATGTTTTTGTTGTATATGTTGAATTCTCCATATCAATAGTGATACCAATGTTATAGTTTTTAGCTACTGTCACTAATTCAGTAAAATTTTTCTTGGCTAATTGCTTATCCAATGATAAACCCAAATGTGTTAATTTTATTGAAATGGTGCTATCTAGATCATTATTGGAAATATTCTTAATAAGATCAATATATTGATTTAAAATCTCATTTGCTTCATTTGGTGTATGTATGTGTTCACCTAAGATATCCAAAGTTGTTGAGAATCCATTACGATTGATTGATCTAACAATCTCCGTTACTGATTCAATACTTTCACCCGCAACATATGGTTTAGCAAAAGGCCTGGCAAACCATTTGGGTAGATAAGGCATTAATACTGCTATAGATGAATTAACCCATGACATGAATTATAGAAGTTATGATTTGTTAGTTAGTAGCGCCAATTGGATTTCAACTAATAATTGACTTCTTTTTCTTGATAAAGAAAAATTAGTTTAAAATTCACGAAGTTTACCTTGACGGATCTTTAGTGGGTATTCTAAATTTGTTCTCTGTAGAGGAATAAAAAATCATATGTATCGCGACTTCGGAACTATATTTATATTTATTTTCATGGGAGTTGTTCTGGTTTATATACCATTACTTATCCAGAAACTCGTCGCACCTAACAATCCAAACCCTGATAAATTGGCCACATATGAATGTGGTGAAGAATCTGAAGGTTCAGCTTGGGTTCAATTCAATATTCGATTCTATGTAGTTGCTCTTATTTTTTTGATATTTGATGTAGAAGTTGTCTTTTTATTTCCATGGGCAGTTGTATTTAACGATTTAGGAATTTTAGCTTTTATAGAAATGGCAATATTTTTAGTTATTTTGCTCATTGGACTTGCGTATGTATGGAAAAGATCTGATTTAGATTGGGTAAAGTATAATGTTAAATATGGTCGTGGACGTTATGCGAACCTTTTTGAAAAACCAAACACTGTAGAGGATTTAAAATAGCATGGGTGTTTTAGAGAATAAATTTCAAGATAATGTTGTCGTTGCCTCTTTAGATAAATTATTAGGATGGGCTCGTTCAACTTCACCATGGTATTTTCAATTTGGGTTAGCATGTTGTGCTATAGAGATGATGGCATCTGCTGCAAGTCGTCATGATCTTGAGAGGATTGGCATGATGCCTCGATCCTCGCCACGACAGGCGGATGTGATGATCGTTGCAGGCACGGTAACAATGAAAATGGCATTAAGAGTAAAAAAGCTTTACGAACAAATGGCTGATCCCAAATATGTAATTTCAATGGGAAGTTGTGCTACGAGTGGTGGCCCCTATTGGCAGCATGGATATCACGTCTTAAAAGGTGTTGATTTAATTGTTCCTGTGGATGTTTATGTCCCTGGTTGTCCGCCTAGACCCGAAGCTCTAATTGAAGGGCTAATAAAGCTTCAGGAAAAAATTCAAACAGAACGTCCTCTTACGCGTGATGCAGTATGACCATAGAAGAAATAAAAATTACTTTAACAAATAAGTTTTCTGGTTCAATTATTGAAAACGACGAATTATCTGATAAACAAATTGAAGTTGAAGGATCAAAATGGCTAGAGATTGCAACTTTCATGAGAGATGACCCCAACTTATCATTTGATCAATTAGAGTGCATAACAGGGGTTGACATTGGAGAGGAGGCTACCCTTCAGTCTCGTTACAATTTGCATTCGATGGAGTATAGACATAAGGTTGAAGTTGTTATTAATCATGATAAAAAGAAGCCTAAAGTTCCATCTATAGAGCAAGTGTGGAGAATAGGAGATTGGTTTGAGAGAGAGACTTATGATATGTTTGGTATCTCTTATGAAGGACATAGAGATTTGCGTAGGATCTTATGTCCTGATGATTGGGAGGGATGGCCTTTAAGGAAGGACTATGAAGGGCAAGAATCTTATCATGGGATCGTTGTTCCAAAGATTAAGGAAGAAGACGAATGGGAGTAATCCAGGGCGATCAAATGGTCTTAAATATCGGGCCACAACATCCTAGTACTCATGGAGTACTTCGCCTTGAAGTAATGACAGATGGTGAAATTGTTTCAGAGATAAAACCTCATATAGGGTATTTGCATCGTTGCTTTGAAAAGCACTCTGAAAATGTAACCTACGAACAAGTAATCCCTTTTACTGATCGTTGTGATTATCTAGCTTCAATGAATAGCAACTTTGGGTATGTAGTTGCTATGGAGGAATTAATGGAAATTAAGACTCCTGATCGCGTTGAGTATATCCGCGTTATAATGGGAGAACTGAATAGGATTGCCAGCCATCTATTAGCCTTAGGAGTCTATGGATTAGATATTGGCGCTTTTACTCCTTTTTTATATATGCTTAGAGATCGTGAAAGAATCTTGGATATGTTTGAATATACCTGTGGGGCTAGACTATTATATAACTATATGTGGGTTGGAGGCGTATCACATGATTTACCGAAAGATTTTGAAACAATTTGTATTGGATTTCTAGATTATTTTGAACCTCAGATTGATGAATACAATAATCTTTTAACTTATAACAAAATATTTGTTGAACGTACTGCAGATGTTGGTGTGATTCCAGCTGACGTTGCTATTAGTTATGGAGTAAGTGGCCCCAATCTTCGTGGCTCTGGGGTTAACTGGGATGTGCGAAAAGATGAGCCATATTCTATTTATGATCGGTTCGAATTTGATGTCCCGATCGGAGAGGGAAAGTTTGGAACATTAGGAGATTGTTTTGATAGATATTGGGTTAGAATGCTGGAAATAAAGGAAAGTGTAAAAATTGTTCGTCAAGCACTAAAAGATATTCCATCTGGAGATGTTCACCAAGCTTTACCAAAAAAAATCAGACCACCTAAAGGATCTGTATATCGTCGTACTGAAAGTCCTAGAGGAGATCTTGGGTATTATATTATCAGCGATGGTTCACCCGTTCCTTCTCGAGTTAAAATGAGATCTCCTGCCTTCACAGCCCTTTCCTGTTTAGATGAAGTTTCAAAAGGATGGATGATTTCAGATGTGATTGCTATTCTTGGGAGCTTAGATATCGTATTAGGGGAAATTGATCGATGACTGTTGATTTTCTTGTGGATTGGTTCGCAACTATTGGAGACTTCCCAATATTAGCTTTTATTTTAGCTGTAATTATTTCTGGTATCCCACTATTTCTACTTATGGCATTAAATGCTATGGTTGCTGTATATGCTGAAAGAAAAGTATCTGCATTTATGATGGATCGTATTGGACCAATGGGGCAAGGCCCTGGTCTTCATGCTGGGAAATGGGGATTACTGCAAACTGTAGCAGATGCAATCAAATTATTGATTAAAGAAGATACAATTCCTCAGAAATCAGACAAATTTTTATTTAAAATGGCCCCTTTTATAATATTTATTGGAGCGTTCTTGGGCTTAGCAGCCGTCCCATTTAGTTCATCACTACAGGTGGCAGATTTTAATGTTGGAGTTTTTTATATAATTGCAGTGGGTTCTATTGGCGTTATTGGTATTATTATGGCAGGTTGGTCCTCAAATAATAAATGGTCACTCTATGGTGCTATGCGTTCAGCGGCCCAAATTATCAGTTATGAAATCCCAGCAGGATTATCAATAATTGTACCAATTATGATGGCTGGAACTATGAATCTTCAAACCATGATTCAGTTCCAATCTGGGTCTATTTGGGGCATTCTACCCAATTGGATCATTTTTAATAATCCTTTTACATTATTAGCTTTTTTTATCTTTTTTATTAGTGCCGTTGCTGAAACAAACCGAACACCTTTTGATATACCAGAAGCAGAATCAGAATTAGTTGCCGGTTGGATGACTGAGTATTCAGGGTTTCGTTGGGCAGTATTTTTTCTTAGCGAGTACTCAAATATGTTAGTTGTAAGTGGCTTAGCAGTTGCTGGTTTTCTAGGTGGATGGCAAAGCCCAATACCTGGCATGTTTGATTCTCCTGGGTGGGGACTTTTTTGGTTCATGGGAAAAGTAATTTTTCTAATATTTGTTATGATGTGGTTTCGTTGGACTTTTCCCAGATTGAGAGTAGACCAACTGATGCATGTATGTTGGAAAGTTTTTATACCAATTGCTATGTTTAATATTTTTGGAGTTGGTATTTGGAAATTAATTTTTGGATAAACTAGAATGTCTAAATATTTTACAAATATATACGAAACAATAAATACTCTTTGGACGGGCATGCGTATTACATGGCGTCATATGATTCATATTAGACGGGACAATGTGACACTCCAATATCCAGAAGAAAGATGGCCACGCCCAGAAAGAAATATTGGATTTGATCATAAAGATTATAATGTAATACGATCTCGATTACATGTAGATATAGATGATTGCATTGGTTGTTTAAAATGTGAGAGAGCTTGTCCCGTTGATTGTATTACAATTAATACAATAAAAGCTCCTGATAGGGGAGAAGATATTCCTGATATTCGACATACAGGTGAGACATCCAATGGAACTAAGAAAGCGATGGTTGTAAGTCGCTTCACTATTGATATGTCAGAATGTTGCTATTGCAATCTATGCGTCTATCCATGCCCTGAAGAATGTATTTTTATGGTTGGTGGGCCAAATAGTTCAAAGCATCCTATTGATTATGAGTTTT
>CAYRYZ010000060.1:0-7884 GCA_964428745.1 uncultured bacterium
GTTCTCCTTGACTTGCATGTATCAAGCACGCCGCCAGCGTTCGTCCTGAGCCAGGATCAAACTCTCCATTGTATGTTTGATTCTGTACTGTCTTTGTCGCTCTCATGGAGCGACTCTCAAATCCAATTTTTTATTGGACCACGCATACTAAATTTTCAAATAACAAATTTTGCTATCATGGACAGCCCGGAATAATAAGGTTTATTAAGAAGGACTGCAATAATTTTATGAGGAAAATTGGTTATTTGATTATGAAATCTGGAATTTCATAATCCATAAACCTATTTATACTTAATTTTTTTGTAACGCGTTCGGTAAAACGATATGTTAGTTTTTTATTTGCATCATCTATATCATGAACAGATTTCCACATACTTCCAGTATAAAGACCTAACAATAAAATAGCTGGAGGAATTATAATTGAACTTTTATTAGATGATAATCTCAAATTCCCTGGTAGAAGGTAGCCTGAAGAAGAATGAAACAAGCCTTCTTTTGAAACAATATCACCAGACATGGGTATAACCATTTGTTTATTATTATTAAGCGAAAGTTTATTTTTTTGAGAAATTGCAGAAGATGAAATGATTGCAGCAGTTATCAGAAAAGATGCTCCCATAGTACCAATAGCATTCTCTTTTTGTTGAAGATACAAAAAGCCGCCACCTGGGAATAGAGAAGAGAGTAATGCCGGAGTTTTACTTTTTAAAGGTGCGTTCTCTCCAGTTTTTATTGCACTATACCATGACTTTATCAGCTTGGTATAATGGCCATGATCAAATGCCGCTTGAGCGCTTTTAAATGCTAACTTTGACTTCTCCCATTCTAGCATTTTAAAATGAGCATAAGCACGAAAAATCAAATCATATGGATCAGTTGTACCAAATGTTTTTTCCACTATCTTATTATGATCTTTAGTCTCTAAAGATATATAGTGTAATTGATACTTAGCGGCTTTAGATGCCACACTTTCAGATGGCATTCTTTCAATGATGCGATTATAATAATTCTTTGCTAAATCCCAATCCCCCATCATTTCATAACATTTACCAATCTTGAAATAAGCAGCCATTTCAAGTTCATCCCCAGGATATTTATATAAAAACTGAAAATAAACTAATAAAGCTCTTTCGTAAAACTCTTCATCATATAAAAAAGTTGCGAAATTGACTAACTCTTGACGCTGAAAGGTAGTATAGTTTTTCCATTCCACCTTTATGTCTTCAGGGCTTAAGTATTTTTGTTGAGCGCATACAGAACCAAAGATTAAAAATATAATTATCAGTTTAAATCGTAAGTTCAAAACATACCTTGGTAATTAAGTTTTGATTTTAAAAGGCTAAGCTGAACGCTTGCGCCTTTTAAAAAATGGCTTCTTCCCTCTAAGGATAAATTCTTTTGTGATTGTAATGTGAGAGACCCTATCCTCAGAATACTCTGGAAGATTAAACATAATATCCAGCATTGAATTTTCTAAAACCGATCTTAAAGCACGGGCACCAGATTTTCTATCCATAGCCATACTAATAATTTCTTTTAACGCTTCTGAGTGGAATTCTAATTCAATGCCTTCCATTCTAAAAAGTTTCTTATACTGTTCTAGGAGTGAGTTTCTTGGCTCTATGAGAACTCGCATCAATGCAGATTCATCTAAATGATTAATTGTAGTCACAATTGGTAAACGTCCAATTAGCTCAGGAATAAATCCATACTTAATTAAATCCTCTGGGCGCACTTCTTTAAGAATCTCATCCTCTTTTTCTACTTTAACTAATGATTTTGTAAAACCAATTTCAGCTGAATTGACTCTTTGTCCTATAATATCAGCTAATCCATCAAAAGAACCCCCACATATAAAAAGGATATTTTTCGTATCTATTGGGATTAAACTCTGTTCAGGATGTTTTCGACCTCCCTTAGGAGGTATTTGGGCTATGGTCCCTTCTAAAATTTTCAATAATGCCTGCTGAACTCCTTCGCCAGAGACATCCCTCGTAATTGATGGGCTTGAACTCTTTCTTCCAACCTTATCAATTTCATCTATATAAATAATACCTGTCTGGGCTTGATATATATCATAATCAGCAATTTGTAATAATCTAACTAAAATATTTTCAACATCATCACCAACATATCCAGCTTCAGTTAAGCTTGTTGCATCTGCTATAGCGAATGGAACTGATAAAAATCTTGCTAATGTTTCAGCTATAAGTGTTTTTCCAGTACCGGTAGGACCAATTATTAATATATTACTTTTATCTAATTCTACTTCATCGTCTAAAGGGTCAGATGAAATTCTCTTGTAATGATTGTATACAGCAACTGCAAGAGCCCTTTTAGCTCTATCCTGACCAATTACATATTGATCAAGATAACCTTTTATCTCAGATGGTTTGTGAAGGGCAGAAAGAATCTGATCTTTTTGATTTTTTTTTGTATCTGATTTGTTAGGAGTAATGGAATTACCCATTTATTTCCTCTCCGAAAGAATTGTATCAATAAGACCATAATTTTTGGCTTCATCAGCGCTCATAAAAAAGTTTCGATCTGTGTCTTTTTCAATCTTTTTCAGAGTTTGTTTTGTATTTTTCGCCAAAATTTTATTCAAATTTGTTCTTAACCGAATTATTTCATCTGATTGAATCTTAATATCTGAGGCTTGACCTTCAACTCCACCTAAGGGTTGATGAATCATAATGCGTGCATTAGGAAGTGCAGATCTCTTTCCTCTTGCACCTCCAGAAAGTAAAAATGCGCCCATACTTGCAGCTTGCCCCATACAAATTGTAGCTACGTCTGGTTTAATATAATTCATTGTATCATATATCCCCATCCCTGATGTGATAATTCCACCAGGAGAGTTAATATATAAATAGATATCTTTATCACTACTCTCTGCTTCAAGAAATAATAGCTGTGCGATAATCAAAGACGAAACATTGTCATCAATTGGTGTTCCCAAGAAAACTATTCTCTCTTTTAATAAACGGGAATAAATATCATATGCACGTTCAAAACGACCCGTTTGTTCTACGACCATAGGAATTAATTGGTTTATGTGATCTTTATCCATAATGATTATGATTTTACCTCAGATTGTTTACGTAGGTCTTTTGTTGCCAAATTAACCTCTTTGATTTTCGCAAATTCTTTTAAATAAGCCAAGATTTTCTTTTCCATTAAATCATCGCCTAATCGAGAACGGTTGCTAGGCTTTTTAAAGTAATTATCAATATCCTTTGAATGGTCAGGGTTTAGTTTTTTTCGCTCATCAATTTCTAACGCAATATTTTCTTTTGAAATTTCAAATGTTTGCGATTTAATAATTGCATTTCGAATTAAATACCATTTTAGATTTCTTTCAGCCATAGGTTTATAAAGTTCTTTTGCCTTTTCCTTATCCATCTGACCTTCGTTCTTTTTAAGTAAATCATCTACCATATGATTTAGATATGACTCAGCCATCGATGGTGGAAATTCAGGATTAACTTTTTCAACCATAGCGTCACATAAACTTTGATCAAACGCCTCATCTGAGCGGTTTGAATAAGCCTGATCTAGCTTTTCATTAACCTTCTCACGATAATCTGTTAAATCTTTAGCATTAGGATCAGCTAATTTTACAAAATCATCATTTAACTCAGGTAAAACCTGCCTCTCCACATTTTTAACAGAGAGTTCATAAGTACCTAAATTATTTTTTTCATCAACTGGCACAACAACTTTAACTATGCCTGCTGGTTTTACACCAATCAATTTATTTTCATTGTCTCCATCAAAAGGTGGCTGTCCTACTTTAACATACCTTGTTTCTAACTTTTTACCAATAATAGGCAAACCTGAATCATCTATCTCTTGCAAATCACATACTACAAAATCACCAACTTTGGCCCCATCCTCAATTGTTTTAACTTCAGCGTGTCCATGCCTGACTTCTTCAATGGCAAGATCAATATCTTCATCATCAGTAATATATAAGGTCTTATCAACTTTGAGTAGATTTTTTTTCATTCTTGGCAACTTTATCTCAGGTTCAACTTCAAAAGCAACTTTAAACTTGAAATGTTCCCCATGATGAAAATGAACGTCACTTACGTTACCCATATTGACTGGAACTATTTCCTTTTCCTTTAGCGCCTTTAAATAATAGGTATTAACTGAATTCTCAACAAAATCAGCTTCAATTGAAGATTGAAACTGATTCATTAAAACTTTTTGAGGGACTTTCCCTGGACGAAATCCAGGAAGTTTAACACGTTTGGAGAATTTCTTAGTTGCATTCGCAAAGTCCTGCTCAATCTCACCCCATGGGAGATCAATCATTACTTCTCTAGCGTAAGAATTAATTTCTTTTAATTTTATATTCATCAAATTCTTAAAAAATTGAAGGGGAAGTTAACTTTTAATTCTGAATCAAAACTGTCATTTTAAATAAAGATAAATCTATAACAATCAATATTATTCAATCTTTATTTGCATTACAATAGATACACGTATCACCAGCTTGAACATGAAAACCACATTCAGGACAATCCCATTCCTCTATATTAAGATTTTCGTATGTATTATTTTTATGAGTCCTTGCAATTAAAACAGCAACAACACCAAATAATATAATAATAATAACCAAAAAATATAGTGACAACCCCATGACTCAATATTATATGATCTGAATTAACAATATGGAAGCATTCAAAAAATGTACTAAAAGACATATTCTACAAGTTACTCTTAACTGTATCAATCCAATAATAAGATAAATACTTATAACAACGATAAAACCTCCAATATATAATGAAATAATTGGACCAATATATCCCAATGAAGTACATATTAATATAATAGCATACCCTAGCAAAATAAAAATACCTGATAATGCATTCGGCAAACCAAAAATTTGACCATATTTAGTTTCTACAATAGAAAGACAATGCGAAGATTCCAATTCAAAGAATCTGGGGATCCAAATTTGTTGACGTCTAATCCAACCTCGATAAACACCATAAAAATAAAAAGAAAACGCTCCACCAACTAAAGCCAATAGAGCGCATAATAAGTAAATATAATTGTCCAAATTTATTGTTTTAAACGGTAAACGACACCTTCCATCGTGCTTAAAAATTTGTCGACTTGTGAATATGTATGAAATAAATACTCCATTTCCTCATACGAATCTACTGGATAGGATTCTTCATCATAATCACGAAGAAAGTTTGCTTCTATTTTCACTATCATATCTCTCAATACTTGCTTTGGTAGTTCTTTTTCTCGAAGAAAATTAACTTGCAAATTTAAATGACCATGAGAAGTCATATGGAAAAGAGGTAGCATACCTACATCTGAGCTACAACGAAAAGTGAAAGTACCATGGTCATCTCCTCGCCCCCATGTCATTTCACTAGCGTGTTCTTCGGAAAATTCAATGATCCTCTCGCCGATTTTCGCAATTTCACGAGTACATTTACTACGTAAGTCTTCTACAAATTCTTCTTTGGTCCATTTAGACATATTAATATAATCCTAAATCAATGTGGGGTTTAGGGAAGTTTGAATTTAATATTTTTTTAGTACATGGGTAAAGAAAGGATTCTTTACCCTAAAAAGTTCAAAAATTAATTAACTGAGATAAATCAAAACTAAAGGAAAAACGTGCTCTTTCATTTACCCATTTCATATCTTTTACTATCTTATTTTCTGGTTCCCAACTTTGATATAAGGGAATAATCATTGGACCTAATTTCAACCCAATAGCAGTAAAAGTCTGATCAAAATCAGACCCCCCAGCAATATCAATAAATAAAGGAAAACTTGGAGTAATATTGAGACCCCATGTCATTTCATTTGATGACATGGGTAATCCATCCTGTAGTACCAATCCTCTTAAAGCTGGCCCACTTTTAATATACTGATGATTCAAGATGGAATGATTTTTCCACAATCCGGTTCGATCGATTATATTTGATGTAAAATTAGGATCAACACCTCCACTAATGAATGAACGGAAATGTGTTGGTATATCATCTTTATTTAAAAAGTCTCCTGCCCATAACCTAATATCAGTTCCAATTTTTTCAGAAATTTCTATTTTCAAACCTACTTCAACCCAGGCCCTTGTAAATGCAGCATCTGGACCACCCCCCGATTGTAGGCCCAGTCTAAATGATGATCTCTTTAAATCTCCTTCAAGCTCCCTAATTAAGCTGTAGTTTATTGAAGCGGTTGAATATTTGCCAATCGAATATAAAAGAGTATCAAAGGCACCTGATTCTAATTTTGAATAATTAATATTTGTTGAAATTCTATTCGTTGATTCATCTTCGCCATAATCGCCGCTAAATTTTATTGATCCCCCAGCATGCCCCTGGTATTGCATCCCACTAATACTAAGAGATGATTCTTTAAACAAATCGTTAGGATTGAAATATTTGATACGATAAAGCTTTATTTGAGGTTGGTTATTTTTTGCGTCCCACATTGGCTGGACTGATGTAGTGGATTTATATCCAGGAGTTCCCCCTTTATACAGCATTACTCCAGGTGCCCAGCCATTATATGAGTTAAAACTAAATAGCCACGGCAGATAATTGATATCATGGTCATAATAGGTTGGTTGGTCCCAAACCCAATTAAAATGGACTTCACTTCGGGTAGCATTATTACTGCGATTGAGATCGGGCATATGTTCATCAGGATCTATAATCGCATACCATGTATTTGGAGGAGGATCTATAGTTTTGCGCCATTCAAATTCTTCTAACCACCTACGTTCTAACTCCAAGTGATTCCTCCCGTAAAAAACTACCTCTACAGGAGTTTTGAGTTGAGCTTGATTGGTAATAATATATCGCCCACGAGACTTTTTAATTGAAAAATCTATATAATCTGTTGTCTTTAAAACACCATCAAAATACCAACTGAGATCTTTTTCTGTATGCTTTTCAAATATAGCCTGCACATCTTCCGGATAGGGGTGTTTAAATTTCCAAATTTTATAATAATCCTGCATAATCTCATCCATTTTTTCTTGACTGAGATAATGCTGAAGAAATCGGGTAAAGACTGCGGTTTTATTATAATTGAGGCCATAGTTTGCGCCATCGTACTCATCCGCTTTAAGGCTCAAGGGTTGCTTATTTGGATTTTGCGATATTAATGAATATTGAAAATACTCAAACCAACTAAATTTTAAATTTTTTGCTATCCCTAATTTATCTTGGATAAATGGAATAATTACAAAACGCTCATCTTCATCCCTATATTTATCTTGCCAATATCGAATACATGTATACTCATTAAATCCTTCATCCATCCAGGTATGATATCTCTCGTTGCTGCCTAATATTCCATAAAACCAGTTATGCCCTACCTCATGCATAATCACCATCTCAAGCATCTGCTTACTGGGCATTGAAGCGATAACTGTAATATTAGGATATTCCATTCCACCTCCAGCAGAGAGATCTCCATCTACAGCTGTAATGTGATTATAAGGATAATCACCATAATAACGACTATACCAGTACCCGGAATCATGCAAATACTCAATTGAATTTTTCCACATCGCTGCATTTTTTGGTAAGTAAAATGACCAAAGTGTTACATCACGCGTTGAGTCAGCTAAAGATAGGTTGCCCTTTTGAACAAGCCATTTCTTATCTGCAAACCATGCGAAATCATGTACGTTTTCTTGTCGGAAATGAACTGTCTTCATTTCAGATATTATAGATGAATCTAGCACCACCTTGATAGCTTTTTTATTGGATTTCAACCAAATTTTAAAATCATCTTCAGGTAATTGATTAATTGAATCTGTAACTGCTGCAAGCGAATCCAACCAGTTATATTCATCTTCTCCATTAATTAAGTCACCCGTAGCCATAATTC
>CAYRYZ010000061.1:0-7271 GCA_964428745.1 uncultured bacterium
CCCGATGTAGAAAGGTAGGTCCCATCTCCAAGCTTTATATTGTAAATCCACATATTCAGATTGGCAGGATAAATCATAACTAGGAATATTGCTGTACATTTAGCTGCTATATCTCTGCTTTTTGGTAATATAAGACCAATGCCCAAAATAATTTCTACTATACCGGATACAATTACCCAGAAGGTTGCAGAGCCCAGAATTTTTGGTACGATTGGCTCAAACCACGATGTATCAGTAAAGTGCAATACACCTACATTGATTAAAAATATTCCAAATATTAATGCAGATATTGTTCGAGTTATACTTTTCATAATGAAAATATCTTAGTTTTTCTAATTAAACTGCAAAATAAAAGCCCCTGTCATAAAACAAGGGCTTTTATTTATTCAGATAGTATAAATAAAATTATTGGTAATTATCACCTTCGTTATTTTTTACTATACATAAAGAATAGTGCAGCAAGAACAGCATTAATAGCAAGGTTCCCATAAACGGGAGGACCTGATGCTTGTCCTGTAGCAGCATGATATCCAATAAGTAATACCCACAAAACACCTATGACTCCATATAGTTGACCATATGAAGACATAGCTTCACCCGCAATATCAGGTGTTCTCCAAGATAATAAACCAATAGCAATAAGAGAGACTCCCATTGCTTGAGCTATAGTTTGTAATGCGGGTGTCATAATGAATCCAGCCATTCCCAAAAATGTTTCAGTTAATAAAAGGAAACTCAATCCATTTAAGAATAGTATAGCTCCATTAGCCCGAAAGATCATTTGTAAATTCATAAAAACTCCTTATTTATATTTTAAAGTTACAGATAATGATTAAAAAGTGTGAAGCTTATCGGCCTTAAAAGCAATTAAATCATTGCAATTATTATTATTAATAAATGTATAATTTCAAAAATGGCAAAACTAAAAAAATCTCTAGGCTTATTTGATGGTATATCTCTTCTAATTGGAATTACAATAGGATCGGCTATCTTTGCAACTCCTCAAATCATTGCAGGATATACAAATTCATTTACTATTATTATAATACTCTGGCTTGCTGTTTCTCTTTTTGTTTATGTAGGATCACTTATATATGCTGAGCTAGGATCGCGTTTTCCAAATACTGGTGGAGAGTATATATATATAAGAGAAGCTTTTGGTCCTTTTTGGGGGTTTATTTTTGGTTGGGCACAACTAATAATAATCCGAACAAGTCCAGCCGCAGGGATTAGTTTAATTACCGCTAATTATTTGAGTTATTTCATACCCATGAGTCAATTTGAGAAAATTATAGCATCAATTATTATAATAATTATCTTTGGTACAATTAATTATATAGGTGTTGAACAAGCAAGCTTCTACAATAAATTTTCAACCATAATAAAAACACTAGGCATCACAATCTTTACCGTAGCTGGTTTAGCAATGTTTGAAGGAGATTTTTTAAAATTATCAGAAACAGCCAGTGTAACTAAAAATTTGGGAACTATTGGAAATATAGTTGCTGCACTAATGTTAATACTATTTTCATATCTGGGCTGGGATAGAGTCGGATATATTGCTGGTGAAATGAAAGAGCCTCAAAAAGTTATCCCCAAAACTATGTTGTATGGCATATCAACGATTGCAATTCTTTATATATCAGCTAATATACTTTATCATACAGTCTTAGGAATGGAAGGTGTACGATCTAGCTCTATTGTTGCTTCAGATATAGCTAGTTTATTATTTGGAAAATTAGGCGCGACTCTAATGTCAATTATTGTTATTATATCAGCAACTGGAAGCATTAATGGAACAATGATGTCTGCAAGTCGCCTTTACTATGCTATGGCACGCGATGGTATGTTGTTTAAATGGTTTAATAATATTCACCCAAAATTTCTAACCCCAAGCAATGCGATAATTGCGCATTGTATTTGGGGCATTTCCCTTCTAATTATTAGACAAAACTTTGAGACAATTGTAACAGGAATGGTCTTCACTATACTTATTTTTTATACTTTTACAACTGTCGCTTTTTTTAAATTTAGAAAATTTGACCTTGGCGAGAGCGGATATAGAATCCCTCTTTATCCTTTTCTACCTTCAATATATTTATTTGGTCTAACAAGTTTAGTGTTATTAAGGATTTATTATCAATTTAATCTATCAATGCAAGACCTTTCGTTTGTCCTGACTGGAGTTCCAGCTTACTTTATTTTTAATAAAAACTTACTTGAAAAATAGTGTTTCATTTTTTAGAATAATAGATGCCGTCAACTCACGATTATCAAGAAGATGCTCGCAATCAAGATGTTCAAGTTTATATTAATGGTAAATTTTTTCACCGATCAAAAGCTTATGTCTCCGTTCTTGATGGAGGTTTTCTTTTAGGTGATGGAGTCTGGGAAGGTATTAGACTACATAATGGAAATCTTCTTCATCTTGATGATCATTTATATCGCCTATTTGCAGGCGCTGAGGAAATTGCACTTAAAATTAATAGAAGTAAAGATGAAGTAAAGGAGATGCTATATAAAACATTAGAAAAAAATAAAATGTTTTCTGATGTACATATCAGATTAATAATTTCAAGAGGATTAAAAAAGACACCTTACCAGCATCCAAAAGTTACTATTGGTGAACCAACTATTGTCATAATCCCTGAGTACAAAAAACCAAACCCTCGAATTTCTGTAGAAGGTATCACATTAGCAGTCGTTTCTACTTTAAGAGATAATCGTGTACAAAATCCTCATATTAATTCTTTAAGTAAACTTAATTGTATTGCTGCTTGTATTGAAGCAGACAAAAAAGGAGCTGATGAGGGCTTAATGCTTGATCCTGATGGCTATGTATCTACTTGTAACTCAACTAACTTTTTTATTATTAAATCAAATGAAGTATGGACTTCAACTGGAGAACACTGTTTAAATGGAATTACGAGACAAAGTGTGATTCGCATTTGCAATCAAAATAAAATAGTTCTAAAAGAAAAAAACTTTATCGTAAAAGATGTATTATCTGCTGATGAAATTTTTGTTACTGGAACATTTGCAGGAATTATACCTGTTATACGTGTTGACAATACAGTAATTGGAAATGGAACCAGAGGTATATTGACAAAAAGATTACAAGACTTTTATATAGCAGATGTCAATTTCAACTGATTTGTGTCCTACGTATAATTTTATCCATGTAAATAGAATTGCAATCGTTGATATGCCATAGAACATAGTTTTGGGTTCATTATTTTTGTTTTCATAATATTCTCATTTTTTAAATTAATTTATTCTATGCACCAGGAGGAGTCATTTGCTCCACTTTATAAATTTCGCGTTTTTCAACATGTGCAGCCATCGCTTCAGCAGCTGGTGAATTTGGATCGTTAAGAACTTCAGACATTTTTTGCATGTCAACATTAAATAACTGAACCATGGCTGTATTGTCATCTACCTTAGCAACGCGTGTACGATCATCGGCAGCAAACGCAGCACGGTCAGCAGGGTTAGAATCAAAAACTTCCTTCCAGCTATCATAAGAACTTGTGATATGCACTACTACTAGTAAATCCATATTTTACTCCTTAATTAATTTTGAAAAAGGTAACTAACTTTCATAAAAAATCCATCAGAATTTCTTTGAACTGAATCAAAACGGAATCGTCTTGGTTCCGTTAATGCTGAACCATAGCCAATAAACACTAAAGTTCCAGGTATCGGTCTATATGAAAATAGGAAATCTGCCTCAATATTATTTGTCTCAACTGATGCAGCCGGTACAAAGTCTCCGTTTGAATCTTTAAAATATATAGGCAACTCGGTTCGCGAATTATCCCTTAAAGTATCTCTATACCTAGATGTATACTGAACTACTCCTCTTAAAAAAATAGTTGGTGTAATTTGGTATTCCATTTTTATTCTTGGAGTTCTACTCTCTGATACTAAGGAACCATCTGAGGGACGAAAATTTTGTTGCTGGTTATATCTTATCATCATTCTAATTTGATCAGTTGGGTTCCATTTTATTATAGATTCAATAAGAGAAATATCACCAGGTGCCCATTCATCATAATTAGGATCTCGCCCAAATCCATATTTAATTTTTCCCGATATCCGATCTAATTGAGGCGTACTCAATTCCATCATAACTCCAATATTGAACAAGTCTGGTGTACCTTTGTAAGATGTAAAACCAGAAGAAGTTTTGATATAATGATTAGTAAAAAATGATTCAGGGTAACTAAAAGTTTCAATCCATGTAAAATTAGTTAACTTCCAACCATCACGAAACTGTATAGCAAAGGAAGGGTAAAGTCTTCGGTCATCCGGACTATTGCCATTAGTAAACTCTGAGTAATCCCAATTTCCCGTAAAACGTAAAGATAAAATTAGTTGTTCTACTATTGCATCTTTCTTACCATAAAATCGCCTAGTCGGACCAGTTGACACTGTTACATAATTCCCTCTTTCAATAAATCCAACTTCCGGATTAAACTCATTATGGTAACCTTTAAATGAGAATGAGCCAGACCATTTTCGCCCGTTGGCATTAGCCGCAATATCCCACATGGGTGCAATAGTTCCAATATTCTCTTTATCATTAGTTTGACTAAAACCACCTTGAGCGCGAAAAGTGTAAGTATCTTTAGCTACAAATTTGCCATCAATGGCAACTACTCGGTTAGACCAATCTTTATGAGATTTATCAGTAAAAACTAAACCCAGATGATTTTGATCGGACAGATCTCTTTTCAATCGAAGCGCATTAACATAAGAAAGATCCATTTCTGATATTGATGGACCACTATTATCTGCTGCTGAAATAAATCCTATAGTATTTGCACCAAATTTTCCCGCAATTTTACCTGCTCCAACGGGATTAGCAATTCGTCGAGTATAAATGAGTCGAGTTGGAGTTTGGAACCGCTCAATACCATCAAGGAAAAAAGGTCGTTTCTCAGGAAAAAATAGTGATCGTCTTGGGTCATAATTTATCTGTGCAACATCTGCCTCAATTTGTGAAAAATCCGGATTTACAGTTGCATTGATTCCTACGTTTGAGGACCAACCATATCTAACATTAAATCCAACAGGGTCTGTCATTTCAGAATTATAATTTTTATCATCTGCCTCACGCTTGACAGCACCTCTTATCTCAGGATTAATATCAAATATTCTATCACGTTCAATTCCAGATAAATTAAGCAGTTTTCCACTTTGCGCAAGAAATGAGGCCGCTCCAAGCTTGGTGCTAATCAAGGTAGATGTGTAACCTGAATGTTGAATATAGCGTAAAACATTAAAACCCCAATTTTGTGTATTTTTACTCTGATAGCGTAAACTTTTGAATGGAATTTCTACCTCAACGATAAAACCATCTTTGGTAACTCTCCCTCGTGAGTTAAATACATAATCAGGATTATAATCTAACCTAAATGACTTTGAATTCCGCCCCATTGAGGTATTATCTGTAATGGTTCCATCCCCTTGTTGACCTAGCGGGTTAACGGCAAATGCAAATGCTGATCGTTTGTCATCGTAAGTATCTAAAATAAGGATAAGATAATCGTCATTTTCTAGTTTGTCACGGTCAGCTAAAGTCGATCGAACTTCGTTATGAATTTCATGGGCAATAATTCCGACATATAGAGCTGTTGGGCTATACCAAATTCGCACTTCAGTATCATCTTCAGCAGGTCGTCCATCTACAGGTAAATAGCTTGTAAAACCAGAATGAGATACGGCTTTAGACCACTCAACTTCATCCAGAAAACCATCGATATTCACATTTTTTTGATTAAGACGAGGGGGCGAAATATCAAAAGAATTGCTTAATTGAGTTTGTTGACCATTTAGAATTAGATAGCTAGATACTATGAGCCAGAGGCGTTTCATTTATTTACAATTTTCTCTAACCATTTTTTTAGCTGTATAATAGCCCAGATCAGCTGCTTTTATCCAATCATCACAGGCCCCTTTTATATTTAGGTCGTTTTTAATTAATCCTCTAATAAAATAACAAAAAAACTGATTTGCAGAACCAGGATTTAATTCTATTGATTTATTGAAATCTATAATAGCAGAAGATTTATCATTCAATTTAAAAAACTTTACCATTCCATTATGATTGTAATCAACAGCATTTTTGGGGTTTTCTTTAATATTTGCATTGTACCTAAAGTAATTACCTAATTCCTCAAAATCATTTTCTTCCATCATAATTTGATTTTTTTCATAATTCATTTCAGCAATACTGTCTAATTCAGTTTGAGTATTAACTTTCAATACTTTTTTATTTTTTACCTTAATTTTTTCAATGTAATCAGAATCAGATCTTGTTGAAACCCAAATTGTTTCTGATGAGCCTTCATTGGTATCATTTCCATGATTTATAACTTCAATCATTTTACTATTATCAATTGAAAAGGAATTACTTACATATGTTGTAGGGCCATAATCACCTTTTTCTTCTTGAATAAAAGAAAGGGCATCAGAAGAATTTTCTGTAATAGCTTTATACCCACACATATGGCATTCTAAATATCTAGTCATTTCATCAACTTTATTAGTAAAAGACCATGAACCATTATTGTCTGGAAATAGCTCTTGTCTATGACCAGCGGGGGAATAAGTCTCAATTTCTACCCATTTTCCCTCTACTTCTATCGATTCTCCAGTGTCTTTATCTATATCATTTATAATAAATGAATCAACATTATTATATTGTTGACCGCTTTTTATTATTACAGCTATTCCATATCCTAGTGTAGTAATTATTTCTCCAGATGAACTTGGAGCTTTCCTAACGTTCAGACCGCTTTTAGCATTAATAACATATAGGTTATTTAAATTTTGAATGCTATCAGATATAATAAAATAACCTTGGTCATTATATAAATTTATATCCCCGTAACTCTTTTTTAAAAAACCATCAAACACATAACCTTTTATTTGTTTTGTTGATTCTGAGTATTTTATCGAGGAAAGTTTTCTAAAACTTATAGTTGATGATCCATCTGTCCATACAGTGTTATCGTGCTTTTCTAAAAATGTCTCCTGTCCAAAGGAAACTAATGGAGCAAATAGCAAAAGAAGTTGTAGCGTTTTCATTATAAAAGTTACATAAAATTTATAATAGTTCTGATGGAACGGATACGGGCTTGTTTCCACCTTTTTACATATATTTGATATTATTTGACTACTTCTGAATAATCCTGATAGCTTTCGACCAAACAGATGATTTTATTTAAGTAATATCATTTTCCTTGTTTTAACAAAGCCTTTAG
>CAYRYZ010000062.1:0-2675 GCA_964428745.1 uncultured bacterium
TCTGACAAGATGTGTAGAGGTATTGCTAAGAAAGCATTTATGGCTGCCAAAAGAGCGGACAAAGATGCCGTGGCAATATTAGCTGATGTAGCGCAAGCCCTCAGTGATGCCGGGAAAATGACTGAAGATATCCAGTCTATTTTAGATAGATTATCAGCATCACCCTCAAAAGCCGTTGCGCCAGCAGTGGAGGCAGGGGGAGATGTTAAGGTGAAAAGTGTTCCTGATGCTCCAGAAGCTGTTGAAATGAAAGAATTTGATATAAAAGACCTGAATGCTATTGAAGATAAGATGGCAAGAGGGACTGCTAAAAAAGCTTTCATCGCTACCAAACGCTCTGGTGAGGATAAAGTGGAGGCTGTCCGTAAGGCACTTACTGATGCGGGGAAATTAGATACTGCTACTGAAGACTTATTAAATTCATTTTCTGGAGCTGCTACAAAAGTCTCAATGCCCGTTGAAGCAGAAAAACTAGCCGAATCCACTGAGGAGGCTGTAGTAGAACCTGTAGGAGATTTGCCTCTGTTTGAGATTGCAGATTTAAATGGCATTGATGATAAAATGACCCGAGGAATGGCCAAGAAAATCTTTATGGCAGGGAAGAGGACTGGCAAAACAAGAACTGAAGTCATTGCTGATCTCCGTGCTGGCTTAACAGAAGCTGGAAAATTGGATGATGCCACGAATACAATTCTCAATAAACTGGAAAGTGGGAATTAATGGCTGAGTACTTATTTTTATTCATGGCTGCTTTGGTAATTGCATCAGCATTTTGGGTTGTATTTTCTCCTAATCTGATTCATTCAGCGGTATCGCTTTTATTTACCCTTTTTGGAACAGCGGGATTATATGTTTTTCTATATGCTGATTTTATTGCAGGTACGCAAATTGTAATTTATGTAGGCGGTATTTTAGTGTTGATTATTTTTGGTGTAATGCTCACCAGCAAAATTGATTCTCCAAGTATTGCGTCAAGTAGTGCTAATCAGTTTATTGGGGGAATGGGAGCATTTGCAATATTTGTTATGCAAGTAGCAGTTATTTTCAATACCCCCTGGAATATTGGCAGTGAGCAGTATCGAGATGCTACAGTGGGAGCTATAGGAAAATTACTCTTAACAAATTACCTTTTACCATTTGAAATAATTTCTATCTTATTATTAGCAGCTTTAATGGGTGCTGCATTATTATCGAGGAGGAATTAATGGATTCTCTTCAATCATACTTAATAATTGCTGCTATGTTATTCTCCATGGGAATTTATGGCGTTGTGACAAGGAAAAATGCGATTGCAATACTTATGGGGATTGAATTAATTCTAAATTCAGCAAATATCAACTTTATTGCTTTTAATAGATTTGGAGGAATGCAGAATTTAGATGGTCATGTATTTAGTATGTTTGTAATTGTATTGGCTGCTGCAGAAGCTGCAGTTGCATTAGCAATTGTGATTAATTTATTTAAAAATGTTGGCAGTGTTGATGTTGATGGTGCTGACTTGTTAAAAGGCTGATGATGGATAATTCAAATTTAACCTTGGCATTATTAAATCTATTTTTGCCCCTTTTATCTTTTGCCATTCTCATCTTCTTTGGTAAAAAGTTTGGAGATAAAGCGCATTTGGTTTCACTAGCACTTATTGGTGGAATGTTAGCTATAGCAATCCGCTTTTTTTCCAATGTATTTCATCATGGAGCGGAGCCTATTCTTGAAACATCTATACAATGGTTTACTACGGGTAAATTCAGTGTAGATTTAGGATTTCTTATCAATAACGTGGCGGCAATAATGTTGTTGGTTGTGGCCCTTATTTCATTTTTAGTACATTTATATTCCGTGGAATATATGAAAGGTGATCCCAGATATTCTCGCTATTTTGCCTTTTTGGGAATTTTTACATTCTCAATGAACGGTATTGTATTGGCGGACAGTCTGGTAATGATGTATATATTTTGGGAATTGGTGGGGCTGAGTTCATATCTTCTTATTGGATTTTGGTTTGAAAAAGAAAGTGCTGCCAATGCATCAAAGAAAGCTTTCCTGACCAACAGGGTGGGAGATATCGGTATGTTTATCGGAATTATGATTCTCTTTTTCGAGATTGGTTCATTCCAAATTTCCGGACTAATTGAAGGTGTTCACAATGGTGCATTTTCTGGAGATATGACATTGTTAACTATTGCTGGAGTGTTAGTATTTATGGGTGCTGTTGGAAAGTCAGCACAATTTCCACTTCATATTTGGTTGCCCGATGCAATGGAAGGCCCTACTCCGGTAAGTGCGTTAATTCACGCTGCAACAATGGTGGCAGCTGGAGTCTATATGGTTGTTCGTATTTTCCCAATATTAACTCCGGATGCCTTGGAGATCATTGCATACGTTGGCGGAATTACCGCTTTAATGGCAGCCATTATTGCCATAACTCAAAATGATATAAAAAGGGTCTTAGCCTATTCTACAGTTAGCCAATTAGGTTATATGATTATGGCCTTAGGAGTTGGGGCCTATCAGGCTGGATTTTTCCACCTTACCACTCACGCCATGTTTAAAGCATGTCTCTTTTTATGCAGTGGTTCGGTAATTCATGCAATGCACCATGCTCTACATGAATTGAAAGATCATGATACAGATCCCCAAGATATGCGAAATATGGGCGGACTGAGAGATAAAATGCC
>CAYRYZ010000062.1:2775-7255 GCA_964428745.1 uncultured bacterium
GATCAGAAGATTGTAGATGGATTTGGTCGACTTACGCAATATTTTGGAAGGAATCTTAAATTAACACAAAATGGTGTTGTGCAGAATTATCTCCTTGGAGGTATTATGGGATTATTACTGCTCATCATTGTTTTTCAACAATTTTAAAAAGAGGATAATATGGAGTCTTCAATACTCACATTATTAATTTTTCTACCGGTAGCTGGTGCAATTATCATGTTGCCGTTTGCAAAACTGTATGGGAAAGAAAATCCACATATTTATAAATGGATAGCGCTCGTCACAACATCCCTGCAATTGTTTTTGTCGTGGGTTTTATATTCAAATTTTAATCCCGCAATGTCAATTACGGAATCTCCTTTTACCGTTCAATTAGATTGGATTACCCATTTTAATATTCAATATTATTTAGGGGTTGATGGTTTAAGTATGCCAATGGTACTGCTTACAGCCCTTCTTTCATGTATATGTATAATTGCAAGTTGGAATATTGAAAAACAGGCTCTTGGATATTTTTCTTTATTTTTACTATTAGATGCTGGAATGATGGGTGTGTTTTTATCCATGGATTTCTTCCTCTTTTATATTTTTTGGGAAGTAATGTTGCTTCCTATGTATTTTTTGATCGGGATGTGGGGTGGTCCGCAGCGTATGTATGCTGCTATTAAATTCTTTTTGTACACATTGTTTGGCTCTGTATTTATGTTGTTGGCAATGCTGGCATTGTATTACTATTCGGATCCCCATACCTTTAGCCTAATTACGCTTATTCAGACCGCTGGGAGCATTGATGCAGAAATATGGGGAATGAGTGTGAAATATCTGATATGGATTTCACTCTTTATAGGATTTGCAATAAAAGTGCCTGTGTTCCCATTTCATACCTGGCTTCCATTGGCCCATGTTGAGGCGCCTACGGCTATATCTGTTATTCTAGCAGGTGTATTGCTTAAAATGGGTACTTACGGCTTGCTGAGAATTAGCTATCCATTACTTCCGGGTGAAGTGGTAAACTTTTCCTACATACTTGCCGTCCTAGGTGTAATCAATATTATATGGGGGGCTGTTAATGCCATCGCCCAAATAGATATGAAAAAGATGGTTGCATATTCATCCGTAAGTCATATGGGCTACGTACTACTTGGAATGGCGGCTGTCATTAGTGAAAGTCCGGAAGGTGCTCAGGCGGGATTAAATGGTGCGCTGATGCAAATGTTTAATCATGGTACAATTACTGCTATGCTGTTTTTATTAGTGGGAATGATTTATGAAAGAGCTCACCATCGTTGGATTATTTTCCCTCAAGATTATAAACAGCCTGAGCTAGCTGGACAAATTGCATTCGGTGGTATTGGAGCAAAGGTTCCTGTTTATACTGCATTTGTAGCAATGGCATTTTTTGCCGGACTTGGCTTGCCGGCAATGTCAGGATTTATAAGTGAGGCAATGTGTTTTATTGGCGGATTTAGTGTATTTAGAACCCTAACTATTATCGGGACATTGGGTATACTATTGAATGCCATCTACTTTTTACGAGCCTATCAAAGAATATTTCTGGGTCCACTAAATGAAGCATATAAGGATTTAACTGATATTACTGGACGGGAACTTATAACCATAATCCCACTAGCTATCATTGTCCTATGGTTTGGTGTATATCCCGCACCATTATTGGATATGATTGCTCCGGCAATGGATGGCATTATTCAAATAGTGCAGTCTGTAATATAGTAGCATAGTTATGTCGAACCTTAGCAGCTTATCATATTATATCCCTGAGTTAATTATAATTTCAGCTATATTGCTGATTATCATTTTGGATATTATTCCTTCCACGAAGCCTTACACATTTAATTTAGCGCTTGCTTCAATTATTGCGTCGGCTTTTTTTCTTTGTCAAAATTATGGAGAGTCTCATAGCCTGTTTATGGGAATGATAACTTTGGACCCTTTTTCTCACTATTTTAAATATATTTTTCTATTTGCTACATTTTCTATAATATTAATTTCAAGGTTTGATAGGCAGCTTGATAAAAAATACGCATCTGAATACAACTGTCTGCTATTAATTGTGCTACTAGGGTTATTTCTCATGTCATCCTCAGTGAATCTTTTAATGATTTATCTATCTATTGAACTGGTAAGTATCCCTAGCTATATTCTTGCTGGGATGTTAAAAAATGACAAAGAGTCAAATGAGGCCTCTTTAAAATATGTAATTTTCGGATCTTTGGCATCAGGACTCATGTTATTTGGTTTAAGCATTTTATATGGTATTACTGGTTCAACAGATATCTCCGGTATAAGCAGTGCTCTCCAAATTATTGAATTTCCTCTCACAATATATTTTCCTCTAATTTTAATTCTAGCAGGATTTGGTTATAAAATATCTATGGTACCTTTTCATTTTTGGACCCCGGATGTTTATGAAGGTGCACCAACTCCAATTACTGCCTTTCTATCCGTTGGACCAAAAGCAGCAGGATTTGCTATTTTAATTCGAATATTTTATACAATGTTTACCGTTGGGGGAATTTCAGAAGGTGCAGTAACGCTAAATGGAATTAATTGGCCGGCTTTAATTGCAGTAGCATCTGCCATCACCATGACATTGGGAAATCTTCTTGCTATTCAGCAAAAAGATGTGAAAAGACTTTTGGCATATTCAAGTATTTCTCATGTGGGATTTATGTTAATGGCTTTTGTATTTATAAGTCCTGAAGCAGTGAGGGCTATAATGCTATACCTATTCATTTATCTCTTTATGAATCTTTCTGCATTTTATATGGCTATCTTTGCATCAAACAAATTAAATGCTCATGTTATTGATGATTGGAAAGGAATGGGGAGAATTAATCCCATACTTTCTGCATTTATGGTTTTATCACTATTATCATTAACGGGCTTACCCCCAACAGCCGGATTTGTTGGAAAAGTGTATGTGTTTGCCGAATTATTTAAGCACCAACAATTCTACTGGCTTGCGGTTGTTGCAATATTAAATTCAGTAGTCTCTTTATATTATTATTTCAGCATTGTAAAGGCAATGTATCTTGATGAGGTTGAGACGCCAGTAGAAGCTATAGAGGCACATCCTGTTATAAAGTGGTCCATTATTCTATTTTCTGCACAAAATCTTCTTTTTTTCATATATTGGGAGCCTCTCATTGAATTTATTGATAATTCTATCCATTTATTTGGGGTGTAATTACTGAATGAGTAAGAAGACAGTTAAAGATACGCAGGTTATTATGCATGAATTGGTATTGCCAAATGACACAAATTTATTAGGAAATGTTCTCGGTGGAAGGGTAATGCATCTCATGGATATGTGTGCAGCCATGTCGGCTTATAAGCATGCTCGGTCTGCAGTGGTTACTGCCAGTGTAGACCAATTAGATTTTTTAGCTCCTGCTAAAATGGGTGACATAATGATTTTAAAATCATCTGTGAACTTTACAGGAGGTTCTTCCATGGAAGTTGGTGTCAGAATAGAATCTGAAAATCCTAAAACTGGCAATACTCGTCATACTGTTTCAGCCTATTTAACATTTGTTTCTCTAAACGAAAATGGAAAACCTCAAAAAATATCAGATGTGAATCCTGAAACTGAAATTGAACACACTCGTTTTTCTGCAGGCAGGGAACGATACAATCAACGCAGAGATAGAATTAAACGCAGTAAAAATAATTAATCAGATTTGAACATTCACATTCGAAAAGGGCATGATTTAAAACTGGTAGGTGCGCCTGCTAAATCAGTTCAAGATATTAATGACAGTGCCTTTATAAAATTACACCCATCAGATTTTCCTGGGGTTAAACCTAAATTATTGGTTAAAGTTGGCGAAACTCTGAAGAAAGGGCAGGCCGTTTTTAATGATAAGAATAATCCTAATATATTATTTACATCACCAAATGCGGGTATTGTTGAGGATATTTACTTCGGAGAAAGAAGGCGAATTGAATCTATAACTATTCGAGTTGATGGAAATGCTGGGGAGATGTCATTTGATCAATATACCTTAGGCAAAATATCTGAATTAGATTCAACAATCGTCACTGATATTTTATGTAAATCTGGATTATGGCAAACTTTGCGCAGAAGACCCTTTTCAAAAATTGCCATTCCACATTCATCTCCAAAATCGATTTTTATTTCTACTATGTCTACTGCACCTTTTGCAGCTGATTTAGAAGTGGTTCTTGATAAAATTCCCAAAGATAATATTCAGGCAGGAATTAATATTTTACAATTATTAACAACAGGATCGGTTAATTTGGTAAGTCCCAAAAAGGTTATTAATTCTAAATTGTCAGAGTTGAAAAATGTTCAACAGCATACTTATTCTGGACCACACCCTGCTGGAAATGTAGGAATTCATGTTTCTCAAATTGACCCAATAAAAAATAAAGATGATTCAATTTGGTATATTTCTATTCAAGATGTTGGTTTAATTGGAAATCTCTTTTTAACTGG
>CAYRYZ010000063.1:0-2334 GCA_964428745.1 uncultured bacterium
TCCGTCCCGAGCCACATTTTTATATAGGTTAAAATATCAAAATAAGAATTTCAATACTTTGTTTTCTCCTAAGCTCTTTATTTAGTCAGCGTGTTGTTGGGTATTATCCTTATTGGATGCAATCTGATTTTCCTCCAAGTAAATTAGACCTTAATGTCCTTACGCACGTTATTCATGCTTTTGGCTGGCCGGATAAAGAAGGAAACATCCTTTCTTATTCAAATATGTTTAATTCTGGCATAAGTAAAATAATTCATGAAAAAGATCGCAAGTTTTTGTTGGGCCTAGGAGGTTGGGGAAATGATGAAGGTTTTCCTATTGTTGCGGCATCAGCTGATCTACGCAAAAAATTCATCAATAATTTAATTAAAGTCTGCGAAGATAATGGCTATGATGGTGTAGACCTTGATTGGGAGTTTCCTAAGTCGTCAGCTGATCGGTCAAATTTAAATCTATTAGTTTCAGAAATTGATTCAATGTTCTACGCCTATGACCAAGATTGGTTAATCACGATGGCAGTGCCGGTCTCTAATTGGAATGGACAATGGCACGATTTTTATAATTTGAAAAACCATATCGATTTTTTTAATGCAATGACATATGATACGCATGGCACTTGGTCCAATCATGTAGGTCATAATTCCCCATTATTCCAATCTCCTTCGAATGACCCTGATGGTTCCTGTGAGACAGGAATCAACTATTTAGTGCAATTTAGGGGTATTCCTAGAGAGCAGATAAATATGGGATTACCCTTTTGGGGTAAGCAGTATAATGCCTCAAAGTTAAATGGCCCATTTACGGGTAATGTAGCAGATATAAGATATTCTGATATTCCAAAGCTGATTGGAAACGGTTGGAGCCATAAATGGGATTCTGTTGCTTTAGCTCCTTATTTAGTAAGCGATGATAATTCTAAGATACTTACGTATGATGATCCTGAATCAATTCGATTAAAATCTGAATATGCTATAAAGAGGAAACTAGGAGGTGTGATGATCTGGGCTTTGGGTTATGATGTCACAAGTAATGGTCAAGAATTGATTAATTCGATTCTGAAAAACTATCTTAGTGTTCAAGAGATTACAAATGATATAACCATAGATAAATTTTCATTAAATACATATCCAAATCCATTTAATTCAACATGCCAGATTGAGTTTAAACTTTCTGAAAATAAATTAACTACAGTTAGTGTGAATGATCTTGCAGGAAGGCAAGTTGACCTTTTAGTACATAGCGTTTTATCAAAAGGGATTTATCAATTATCTTGGAATGGTTCAAACCAAATTAGTGGCATTTATTTTATAAGAATAAAGGCTGGTAATCATTTAACAACAAAGAAAGTATTATTATTGAAATAATTATAAATTTGATTTAATAATTAAATCTGTTTATAAATAAATAAAGCTTAAATTTATTTATATTTGTTTTCGCAATAAATCTTAAAGGATATGATATTATGAAAAGATTATTAGGCATTTTTATGTTAGTGACATTCGCTTTTGGTCAAGAAGGTGAAGCTACGGCTCAAGTTGCTTCATCTCAATTTGCAGGATCTGGGTTAAGTGATTTGGAAATACAGACACTCTATAACCGTTTTTATGAAGAGCTTACAAAAGCCAGTGATAACCCACTAATGGATGCCGCAGCTGTTAATGAGAAATATGATGGTGATTGTATTACCCCAGAATGTTTACAAGCTGGTTTAGATGCTTTAGCAGTGCAACAATTGATTGCTGGTACACTCAAATTTTCAAAGAATAAGTACCGAGTTAAAGTTCAAAAGCTTGACGCTTCAAAATCAAAACCAAAAAAATATTCTATTCGTTACAAAGGTGAGCCAGATGGTTTCATTACTGAACTTGAAATATTGGCATGGGAAATAATGGGTAAAGAGCCCCCAGAAAGACTAACGGGTAAAAGAAAGCCAAATCAAGAGACTTTTATGGAGAAGATCGCTGAAAACCCTTGGGCAAAAAGAGGTTTCGTCTTAGCGCTAGCTGGAGCAGGTGCAGCTTCATATGTATCTAATACTTCTGCATATAATAAATCTAAAGATGCTGCGAATGCTCAGGATAAATCATGGTCTGGATATCAAAGTGCTTATGATGCGCATATGGATAGTGCCAATAAATCCAAGAGCGAGGCAACTCTTTCTCTTGTTACAGCGTTAGCTGCGGTAGGTTATGGATATTATATTGGTGTATTCAGCGAAGAAGAATAATTAATTCAGACTATTTACAGTAACTTTCTATAACATCGAATGTTTCGTTGATTTCACTTCTGGTATTGAAGAAGTGAATGAGCTATTCCTCTAACTTATTTCCATTA
>CAYRYZ010000063.1:2434-6545 GCA_964428745.1 uncultured bacterium
TTAGTAATTCCTCCGAACTTGCTGATTTTAATATTAACTGCATCCATTGCTCGATCTGAATAGCCTCTTACTAACACATCTAGACCATCAATAATTTCATCTAAAATAAATGGGTGAGAAGTTCTTTCCCGAATAGAAAGGCACTCTTCGTATGTAGCACAAGGTTGCTCGATATATACATCAACATCATCGACTGCTCTAACAACCCGAGCTGCTTCATGCATTAACCAACCTGTATTGGCATCTGCTATAAGTTTATCTCCTGTCTCTAATACAGTTGAAGCTAAGCGAATTCTTTCAATATCTTCATCAGGGTTTCCGCCTACCTTCAACTGAAAACGCTTATATCCCTCATCTCGATATTGTTTAACATTTGCTGCCATTGCTTCAGGATCAATTTGTGAGATTGCTCTATATAAAACAAAATCATCACCATATCGTCCGCCTAGAAGTTCACAAACTGGTTTACCAGCAAGCTGTCCTTTGATATCCCAACACGCAATATCAATTGGCGACTTTACATAAGCATGCCCTTTTAGACATCTGTCCATAATCATATTTAATTTTGAAGTTTGAGTGGGGTCCTCTCCAATTAAATGAGGTCCTAATTCTTTTATTCCAGCTCGTACTCCATTTGCATAAGCAGGTAGGTAGAATGGTCCTAGGGGGCAACACTCTCCGTATCCAATTTCTCCATCATTCGTTTCTATAGCTACAATAGTCGAATCAAAAACTTCTACGGATTTTCCTCCTGACCACTTATATGATCCTTCATGAAGCGGTAAATCTACTTGGTAGACTAGTATTCGTTTTATTTTTTTCATGTTAGTTTCTTTTTAGTCCATTATTAGGTAAAATATATACTATAATAACAATATTAAGATAATAAGAGATTAGGCTTATGGCAAAACACACATCTAAGCGGGTTATTTCACTTATAATTTTCTTTCTTTTCACTCAAAGTTGCCAAAAGCAACCCAGCAATATAGATGTATCCAGTGGTTATGAATCAATTGTAAAACATCTTGAAGATGCTATACAATATGAGATAGATAGTAAAAACCTAAATGCTATATCAATGGTTTTAGTAGATGACCAGAAGATTGTTTGGGCAAAGGGTTTTGGTTATGAAGACCCAGAAAAGTTGATCTTGGCAGATGCGTATACAGTCTATCGAGTTGGGTCTGTATCTAAACTTTTTACTGATATGGCGATTATGCAACGAGTTGAAAAAGGCGAGATCAATTTGGATGCCCCAATCCAAACATATTTACCCGATTTCAAACCAATTAACCCATATGATACGCCTATCACTTTGAGACAACTAATGTCGCATAGATCAGGTTTGCTTAGAGAACCTCGTGAAGGAAATTATTTTGCTGATGATGAAGTCTCACTTCAACGCACTGTTGAAAGTGTTGTCCCATCAACATTGGTTCATAAGCCTGAAAGTAAAATCAAATATTCTAACGCGGCAATTGCGGTTGTGGGATATACTTTAGAAGTTCTTTATCAAACACCATACGTTAAGTATATGCAAAAACATATTCTTGAAAAAATAGGTATGTCTAATAGTGCTTTTGCTCCTAATAGAAAGATTAGCTCAAAGCTAGCAAAAGCCACAATGTGGAGTTATGATGATAGAATCTTCCCAGCACCCACATTTGAATTAGGAATGATTCCAGCTGGTAGCCTTTATGCGCCGGTCACTGACCTTGCAAAATTTATGATGATGATTTTTTCAAATGGAATGGGTCCTAAAGAATCAGTTATTCAATCAGGGACATTATTAGAAATGATCTCACCTCAATTTGGAGGAGATCGAACCAGTGGTTATGGGATAGGGTTTGGTTTGTCAAATCATGGTGGTTTTCAAAAGATTGGCCATGGAGGAGCTGTGTATGGTTTTTCTACACAGTTATATGCTATACCTGAAATTAAATATGGTGTTGCAACAGCATCATCAGTAGATGTTACTAATTCAATTACTAGAAAATTATCTAATTATGCTTTGGATCTAATGTTAGCGAAGAAAAATAATGAGTCATTACCTGATTACATAAAAACCTCAGAAATTGATGTAGAATTAGCACAATCTTTGGAAGGGCATTATACGCGAGGAGAACTATATGCTGATATCGAATTAAGAGGATCTAATACAGTATTAATTACAAATTATTTAGAAGTACCACTGCGGCAGAGTATTAAAGGAATTATTTCAGATGGGCGTATTAATCAAGGAAGCTTTCGTATTGAAAAGGCAGGAAGTAATTTGTTAGTAAATGGCAAAAAATTTACTAGAAAAGTAAAGGCTGAGAAGACGAAGATTCCTAGTGATTGGAAAGGGTTGATGGGCGAATATGGCTGGAACCACAATGTTTTATTTGTATATGAAGATATGGGGAGTTTGTGGCTTTTGATGGAGTGGATGGAGAAGGATCAATTAAAACAAGTTAAAGGGGATCTTTTCGCATTCCCTAATAATTCAGGGATGTACCACGGAGAAGAATTAAAGTTTAAACGAAACGCCGCTGGAGTTGCGACTGAGGTTGCAATTATTAATGGACCGATTTTTAAAAGACGCGATGTTGGCGCATCCACTTCAGAAACATTCCGTATAGAGCCTATAAAACCAATAGATGAATTAAGAGAAACAGCATTAAATGCAAATCCGCCAAAGGAGAACCAAAACTTTAGACAAACAGATCTGATTGAATTGAAAGAAATTGACGTAAGCATCAAATATGATATTCGCTACGCCAGCACCAATAATTTTATGAGCAATAAATTTTATACTCTCCCTGAAGCCTATATGCAGCGACCTGCAGCAGAGGCTTTAGGTAGAGCACACCGCAAGTTAAAAGATAAAGGTTATGGTCTATTAATACATGATGCCTATCGTCCATGGTATGTGACCAAAATGTTTTGGGATGCAACTCCAGAAGATAAAAAAATATTTGTTGCAAATCCTCAAAATGGATCGCGTCATAATCGAGGTTGTGCCGTTGACCTTACTCTATATGATATTAAAACAGGAAAAGTAATCGAGATGGTGGGTGGGTACGATGAATTCACGGGTCGATCTTTTCCCAATTATTATGGTGGAACAACTCAGCAGCGATGGCATCGGAAGCTATTGCGTGATGTGATGGAATCGGAAGGATTCAACATCTATGAATTTGAATGGTGGCATTTTGATTACAAGGATTGGAAAGAATATCCAATAGGTAATACCAAATTTGAAAACTTATAGAATTAAATATTAGGAGAATAAAATGAAACAAATGATTAAATGGATTTTAGCTGTCACATTATTAACTGGTATATGGGCAAAGGATAAAAAAATATTTATTTCTGCAGATCTTGAAGGTGTAGTTGGAGCAGTTACTGGTGAGCAGCTCGGCCCAGGCGGATTTGAGTACAATCGTTTTCGAGAGTTTATGACTGCTGAAGTAAACGCAGCCATCACCGCCGCAAGAGCAGCAGGCGCTACGGAAATACTTGTAGCAGATTCGCATGGCAATGGTCAGAATCTATTAATTGAGAAATTGCCTAAGGATGTAAAACTAATTAGATCATGGCCACGCCCACTAGGTATGATGGAAGGGATTGATAGTAGTTTTGACGGAGTTATCTTTACGGGCTATCATGCTAGCACAGATAATCTAGAAGGCGTACGAGCTCATACATTCTCTAGTGCCCGATTAACTTCAGTAAAAATAAATGGTAAAGTAATGACAGAGGGCTCTTGGAATGCAGCAGTCGCAGGAGAGTTTGGTGTACCTGTAATAATGATAGCAGGAGATGATGCTGCGGTTAATGAAGTGAAAGCATTAATTGGAAATGCGGAAGGTGCTATTGTTAAAGAGAGTATTAGTTTTCATTCTGCGAAATCTCTCCACCCTGAGGCCGCCTATGATTTGATTGCAGAAAAAACTTCTTATGCTGTAAAAAATATTAAGAAGTATAAGCCCTATAAGATCAAAGGTCCCTTAACCGTTTCAGTCAGTTTTAAAAATTATCAACCTTCTCAAATTCTTTCTTATTTAAAAATGTTTAAACGAACCGATTCGCATACCATTGAGTTCAAAGCAAAAAATATGATTGAAGC
>CAYRYZ010000064.1:0-6449 GCA_964428745.1 uncultured bacterium
ATCCAAAACCCATCTAATTCAACTTTATGTATTGGCATCTCATCATTCTTTGCCATTGAATCAGAGCTACCCATCATGAACGAGCCACTGGGAATCCATATCATAGTCATTTCACCATCTCCAACAGGGATATTGACTTTATTCAAGTTTGGATTGGAATTACACCCGAAAACACAAATAAAAAGAATTAAATATTTTTTCATGATTATTGTGAGTTCAATCTAATGACAATAATTTTCATGGTGAAGTTCATAGGACACTTTTTTCTGTTTCATTTATAACTAGACGATTAAATTGGCGTTATACACTTTCCATAAAGAGGAGGCAATTGTGAAAAAATTTATCCAATTTATTTTGATTTCCAGCATCGTTTTTGGTGCAAACATAGATCAAAAAACTAAATCTATGGAAAAAATGACTGGCTTTTTTAATATGTATTGGGATAAAACTACTGGAAAGCTTTGGCTAGAAATCTCAAAGTTCGATCAAGAGTTTTTATACGTTAATTCTTTGACTGCAGGAATAGGATCTAATGATGTTGGGCTTGATAGAGGTCAATTAGGAAATGAACGAGTTGTATATTTCCATCGAGTTGGACCAAAGGTATTGTTGATTCAGCCAAATTATTCCTTCAGAGCAAATACAAGTGATCCTAATGAAAAACAATCTGTAGCTGATGCGTTTGCCAAATCTACTTTATGGGGTTTCAAGGTTGATGTAGATGAAAACAATCGAGTCCTTGTTGATGCTACTGATTTTTTCTTGCATGACGCACATCAAGTAATCCCCAAACTTAAGGGCAGGAAAATGGGGAATTATAAATTGGACAAAAGCCGCTCTGCTCTCTACCTCCCTTCTACTCTCAATTTTCCAAATAATACTGAAATTGAATCGTTAATAACTTTTACAGGATCTAATCCTGGCGCATATATTCGTCAAGTAACTCCTACTCCCAATTCGATAACTGTTCGCATGCATCACTCATTTGTCAAGCTTCCTGATAATAAATATAAAACAAGAAAACATGACCCAAGGGCTGGATATTACGCATTGTCATACCAGGATTACGCAGTACCACTTGATGAATCTATTTATAAACGCTATATAACAAGACACAGACTAGAAAAAAAGAACCCTCGAGCCCGAGAAAGTGAAGCTAAAGAACCAATAATTTATTATGTTGATCCAGGAGTACCAGAACCAGTCAGAACAGCTATGCTAGAAAGTGGAAACTGGTGGAATCAGGCCTTTTCAGCTGCTGGGTACAAAAGTGCGTTTCAAGTAAAAATTCTTCCGAAAGGCGCACACCCAATGGATGTAAGATATAATATGATCCATTGGGTTCACCGCGCAACAAGAGGCTGGTCCTATGGTAGCTCTGTAACTGATCCTAGAACCGGAGAAATTATTAAAGGTAATGTTTCGCTTGGTTCTCTTAGGCTTCGTCAAGATTACTTAATTGCTACTGGTCTGCTTTCTCCATATAAAAATGGAACAAAAGTCCCCGGTTATATGAAAGAGTTGGCATTGGCTAGAGTAAGACAATTAGTGGCACATGAAATAGGTCATACAATTGGATTGCAACATAATTTTATCTCGAGTTCTGATGGGCGTGAATCTGTAATGGATTATCCTCATCCAACAATATCTCTAAATCGAAATGGCGATATTGAATGGAGATATGCATACGATGTAGGAATAGGTGAATGGGATAAAATTACAATCGCTTATGGCTATCAAGATTTTCCTGAAGACACAAATGAAGACTCAGCATTAGAAGATATTATTCAAGATGGAATAAGTAGAAATTTGATTTTCATTACAGATAAAGACGCAAGGCCGCTAGGATCAGCTCATCCAAAAGCACATCTTTGGGATAATGGAAAGGATCCAGTATCAGAATTATCTAACTTGATGGAAGTTAGAAAAGTGGCCTTAAATAATTTTGGAGAAAATAATATTCGTGTGGGGCAACCTTATAGTGATCTTGAAGATGTCTTAGTGCCGATTTATTTTTTGCATCGGTACCAAATTGAGGCAGTTGCCAAAGTTATCGGGGGATTGAATTTTACATATGCATTACGTGGTGATGGACAATTGGTTACTGAATTCCTTGATCCAAATTTCCAAATTGAAGCTTTAGATGGACTAATCAATACTTTACAGCCAAGTTCTCTCATTTTAAGAGAAGAATTATTAAAACTAATACCACCTAGAGCTTCTGGACGAGGAAGAACAAGAGAATCATTCAATTCTCGAACTGGAGTTACATTTGATGGTGTTAGCCTTGCGGAAACGGCAGCAAGTTTGACTTGCAGGGTTCTCTTACATCCTGAAAGAGCAACCCGTTTAATTGAATATCATGCTAGAGATTCAAAACAACCAGGCTTTGAAAAAATTATGAATCGAATTACAAATGGGACATTATTGCGTGCAGCTCCTAGCGGTTTAAGTGGAGAAGTGAAGCGGAATGTGGATTTTGTAATACTTGATCATTTGTTAAGCCTGGCAATAAACAATAAAACTTCTCCTGCAGCAAAAACAATTATATTAGCCAATATTGAAACATTAAATTATCAGTTTAAACTACTAGGTAGAATACCAACAAATTATAAAGAAAGTTCACAGATAGATGAATTGAAGAGTGCAAAAAGACAAGTAGATACATTATCAGAGTATACAAATTCAAAACGAGATCGAAATCACTATAAAATGCTTCACAAACGAATTCAATCTTTTATTGATACTCCAGAAGATTTTGAAGCAATTATTGTCCCATCAGCGCCACCTGGATCCCCGATTGGTTCTGAATTCGGCTGTACTTTTGAAACTTCTATGAAAAATATCATAAGTAATTGAGGAAAAAATGAAACAAAAAATCATATTTATACTGGCACTAATATCTTCCATTTTATTCGCAGATGGGTTAGATATGAAGAAATTAAAAGCTATGAAAGCAAGATCTATTGGACCTGGAGGTATGAGTGGTAGAGTAACGGCTATTGACGTTGTACTTTCAAATACAGATGTGATGTATGTAGGTACTGCCTCAGGAGGATTATGGAAATCTGAAAGTGGTGGAGTTAAATGGGAACCCATTTTTGATGATCAGAAATCTGCTTCAATTGGTGATGTAGCTGTTGATCCAACTAACTCAGATGTCATTTGGGTAGGCTCAGGTGAAGGTAACCCAAGAAATAGTCAATCAGCTGGGTACGGCGTATATAAGAGTATTGATGCTGGGAAAACATGGGAATATAAAGGCCTGGGTGAGACTCGCAACATTCATAGGGTCCTCATTAACCCAAAAAATCCAGATATTGTTTATATAGGTGCCCAAGGTTCAGCTTGGGGAGATAGTGAAAATCGTGGTGTTTATAAAACCACCGATGGTGGAGATACATGGGAAAAAATCCTTTATGTTGATGAAAGCACTGGCATTGGAGAACTAGTTATGGATCCACAAAACCCAAATAAACTCATTGCCAATATGTGGCAATTCAGAAGGTGGCCATGGTTCTTTAAATCTGGAGGCTCTAGTTCAGGATTATATATCACATTTGATGGTGGTAATAAATGGAAAAAATTATCGGATAAAGAGGGACTTCCTAAAGGAGATTCTGGGCGAATGGGGCTTGCTATCGCACGAAGTAATCCAAAAATTATTTATGCTTTGATCGAATCAAAGAAGAATGCTTTATATAAATCGGAAGATGGTGGCTTTAAATGGAAAAAAATCTCAGATAAAAATATTGGTGGTCGTCCATTTTATTATGCAGAAATATATGTTGATCCTATAAATGAAAATCGTATATATAATCTTCATACCTATGTAACCGTTTCAAACGACGGTGGAAAATCATTCCAATCTCTTATGACGGCTTATGGAGCGAATGGAGTTCATCCAGACCATCATGCGTTTTGGGGACATCCAACTAACCCGCATTTTATTATTGAGGGTAATGATGGTGGATTAAATATTTCTCTTGATCGTGGAAAAACATGGCGTTTTGTAGAGAATCTACCTGTAGCACAATTCTATCATATCAATTATGACATGGATTGGCCATATAATGTTTATGGTGGAATGCAGGATAATGGATCTTGGCGAGGACCGGCGTATGTTTGGCGAGCAGGTGGAATACGAAATTCTTATTGGGAAGAATTATTTTTTGGGGATGGTTTTGACGTAGTTCCGCACCCTGCAAACTCTCGCTATGGTTATGCAATGAGCCAACAAGGGAACGTTGGGCGATATGATCTACTAACTGGTCACACACAATTGATCAAACCCGTTCACCCTGATGGTAAATATCTGCGATTCAATTGGAATGCAGCTATCGCTCAAGACCCATTTGATGAAGACGCAATTTTTTATGGCAGTCAGTTTGTTCATTATAGTACAGACCAAGGCAATAACTGGAAAATTATCTCACCTGACTTGACAACAAACGATAAGACTAAGCAGGAACAGCATAAAAGTGGCGGATTGACTTTTGATGCTACTGGTGCAGAAAACTATACAACAATTTTAGCAATTGAACCCAGCCCACTAGACAAAAATGTTGTTTGGGTTGGTACTGATGACGGGAATGTTCAACTAACTAAAGATCGAGGGAAAACGTGGAGCAATATGTCAAAAAAAATCTACGGAGTGCCTAAAGGAAGTTGGGTTCCACAAATAGTCGCTTCAAGTTATAATCCAGCTGAGGCAGTCGTAATAATAAATAATTATCGCCGAAATGATTGGAAACCTTACGTCTTCAAAACAGAGAATTATGGAAATTCATGGAAATCAATAGCTACTGAGGAAAATGTATGGGGCCATGCACTTAGTTATGCACAAGATCCCATTGAACCAAAGCTACAGTTTCTTGGTACAGAATTTGGATTATATGTTTCTATTGATGAATCTAAGACATGGACAAAATGGACAAATGGTTTTCCAACGGTTTCTACAATGGATTTAAAAATTCATCCAAGAGAGCATGACTTGGTAATTGGAACATTTGGGCGAGCTGCATATATCTTGGATGATATCAGACCTCTTCGTGAAATGGCAAAATCAACAGATAATTTATTAGAAAAACGACTTCACTTTTTTGAGCCTCCAGTTGCTGTACTATCAATAAATCGTCAAGCTGCTGGAACACGCTTTGAAGCAAATGCAATTTTTTCTGGAGAAAACAGAAAAGCTGGTTCAATGATAACTTTTGTATATAATCCCGAAAGTGAGAATAAAGAAAAAAAGAAAAAGGCTGGTACTAATAAAGAAAAGAAAAAAAAGACTGATGATAAAAAAGAAAAAGTTAAAATGGAAGTTCTTGACGCAGACGGAAATATTATCAGAACAGTTAAGCATAATGTAGAACCAGGACTAAATAGAGTTTACTGGGGGCTGAGGCGTAAAGGTGTTCGAAGGCCAAATGCACCAAAACCTACAAAGCCTGACGCTCGTGAACCCAGCGGACCTCCTGTATTACCAGGTGAATATACTGTTCGGTTATCTCACGGTAAAGAATCAGTAACTCAAGTTGTTAATGTTATTACTGACCCACGAGTGGGGATCAACAAACGAAATTTGGAAAGACTTGAACCTATATATAAAAAACAAATGAAAATTACTTCATCGGTAACTAAAGCGATGGATCAAATACGTGAAGCAAAATCAATCATAACCTCGGTAAATAAAATGTTAGAGGTAAAAACTAATAAATCGCATAAAGCTCTTCAGAAAAGTGGTAAAGCGATGTCGGATAGCTTGAAGATTTTGGAAGAACTTATTGTAAATAAAAAAGGTTTGCAGGGAATTGTTCGTAGTCCAAACATTTTAAGTGCAAAGATTCAAGGGATTGGTAGATATTTATATAGCAATTTGACTGGGCCAAATACAAGCCATGAATATTTATTGAATTATTCAGAAACTGAAACGGAAAAAGTACTCAACCAAGTAAATCAATTTTTCCTAAATGATTGGCAAGAATATCAATCCAAAGTTGAAGATGCTGAGCTATCCTTGTTTAAATCCTATAAATCAATAAAAATAGATTAAATAATTACAATAAAACCAAGATGCATCCTAATCTGTTAATAAATGGATTTGATAATAAAAAATTATTTAGCAAAATCACTATTATGAAAAATAATAAAAACTTACTATATGGGATAGTTCCTATAGTTTTATTAGCTATAACAACAAGCTGTGGGTCTCCATCGACTAATAATAATACCGAAGCTTTAAGAGCTATGGATGCTAAGGTCAAACTTGAAAGAGATTTAGCTATGTATGAAGATACATGGGATAGATTTTTAAAGGGCGAGACTGACATAGTAAATGAGGATAGATTTCAGAAGGACGTGGTAGTAGTCACAGCTGAAGGAAATCTTGTTGGAATAGAAGCATGTAAAAATTATTATATGAATTATCTTACTGGTTTTTCAGATATAGA
>CAYRYZ010000065.1:0-6259 GCA_964428745.1 uncultured bacterium
ATTTTTATGGTTGGTGGGCCAAATAGTTCAAAGCATCCTATTGATTATGAGTTTTCCCAATTTGACCGAAAAGATCTAATATATCAATTCGCGAAAAAATTAACTCCTGATCAGAAGAAAACAATTGATGATCCTAAACCCGAAGTGGAAGCGTAATGGCTAATTTTGTATTTTGGGTAATTGTTGGCCTTACAATTGGATCTGCTGTGATAGTTGTCCAAAGTAAAAAGTTAGTTTATTCTGCATATGCATTACTTTTCACTCTCCTAGGCGTAACAGGTCTTTATGTGTTTTTATGGGCTGATTTTTTAGCTGTAGTTCAAGTTGTGGTTTATGTTGGAGGAATTCTTGTATTACTTATATTTGGAATCATGCTGACTAATAAAATAACCTCGGTTAATATTAGTAATACTTCTGTTCAAAAAAGTATCGGTTCCATTGTATTATTTGTATTTATAGCCGGTTTAGGATTCATGGTTGCTAAAACTCCATGGGCTTCGGTCGCTAATAGTGAACCAATTCAAACCACTGAAACGATTGGAAGATTATTAATGATTGATTATCTGCTTCCATTTGAAGTTGCTTCATTGCTTTTATTAGGTGCCTTAATTAGTGCAACAACCTTATCCAGGAAGGATGACTAATGGATACTCTAACCAATTATTTATTTGTTAGTGTAGTTCTCTTTTCATTAGGTCTTTTTGGCGTAATTACTAGACGTAATGGAGTTGCAGTTCTCATGGGGATTGAATTGATATTAAATGCTGCCAATTTAAATTTTTTAGCATTTGCTCGATTTGGGGGAATGAATATGGCTGGTCACGTATATGCACTATTTGTAATAGTGCTCGCGGCGGCTGAAGCAGCTGTCGCATTGGCAATCATCATTAATATTTTTAATAATTATAAAACTATTAATGTTGATGAAGTAAGTGAATTAAAACAATGATTGCGGGTAATACAATCAGCTTCTTTTGTTTATTAATCTTGTTTCTACCTTTAGGTGCTTTTGTGGTCAATATTTTTTTTGGGAAAAGGCTTCCTCGCCAAGGAGATTGGGTATCCGTAGGAGCTATACTAATTACGCTTTTATTATCATTGCTTCTACTTGTTTCAATGTTATTGAACGGAGATCCCAATTTTTCTTATGAGGCCGTATTGCCTTGGATTGATTTAGGAGCTTTTAAAATTGACTTAGGTTTTTGGGTAGATAATATCACCATTGTAATGCTGGTTGTTGTTGCATTGATCTCGAGTATGACCCATCTCTTTTCTATTGAATATATGAAAGGAGACATAAGATACAATCGGTATTTTGCCTATCTTGGTCTTTTTACTTTTTCTATGAATGGGATTGTTTTGGCAAACAACCTCATCTCCCTCTACATTTTTTGGGAGTTGGTAGGAGTAAGTTCGTATTTATTGATTGGTCATTGGTTTGAAAAACATTCTGCTGCAGATGCGAGTAAAAAAGCATTTTTGACAAATAGAGTGGGCGATATAGGATTTTTTATAGGAATTATGTTGATGTTTACTGCAATCAATTCATTCAATTTTCAAGAATTGTTTGATGGAGTGAATCAAGGCTTAATGACTGGTAACCTTTTAACATTAGCAGGAATTGGTCTATTCATGGGAGCAGTTGGAAAATCTTCTCAATTTCCTCTTCATATATGGCTACCGGATGCCATGGAAGGACCAACTCCAGTTTCTGCATTGATGCATGCGGCAACCATGGTAGCTGCTGGAGTTTATTTAACGGTAAGATTATTCCCATTATTTTCTCCGGAAGCGCTAACCATCATTGCATACGTAGGTGGTTTTACAGCTTTATTTGCTGCTACAATTGCCATTACTCAAAATGATATTAAAAAAGTTTTAGCATACTCCACAGTTAGTCAATTAGGGTATATGATATTAGCTGTCGGTGTTGGGAATTATGTAGCTGCATTTTTTCATCTCCTCACACATGCGATGTTCAAAGCTTGTTTATTTTATGGTTCAGGATCAGTTATCCATGCGATGCATCATTCTCTTCATGAACTCGATGATCATGAAACAGATCCACAAGATATGAGAAATATGGGAGGCTTTAGCACAAAAATGCCTATTACAAGTTGGACAATGACAATAGCTACTTTAGCTATATCTGGAGTGCCACTATTTTCGGGATTTTTATCTAAAGATGCTATTCTAGCAGGAACGCTTTCTTTTGTTGAGCATCACCCTGAACATTTATTGTTGGCAATCTTTGGATTTGGAGCAGCTGCAATAACAGCGTTCTATATGTTCAGATTAATTTTCATGACATTTCATGGTAAGCCACAAATGCCGAAGGTGTTCCAAGGGATTCATGAGTCACCTAAATTAATGACTTATCCATTGATTTTATTAGCTGGCCTAAGTTTTTTCCTTTTTTATACCCTACCTTATATTAATCCATTCTCAGACCATGGTTGGTTTACGGAATTAATTAAAGCAAAGGACTCGGTTGCCCCAGGGAGCCCAACTGCAGCAGAGATTTATGAAGGAGTTCATCATGCTCACTACCCAGCAATGATATTATCATTAATTGTAGCTGGGCTAGGTATTGGATTATCTTATCTATTTTATTTTAAGAAAAATCTTTCTGCAAAAGATTGGTCAAAGAGAATGGGTTTCCTTTATAATCTTTCTCTTAATAAATATTTCTTCGATGAAAATTATAATCGATTACTTTACCAACCTTTCCTAAAACTTTCTCGTGCTGTTGCTTATTTGGATTGGGATTTATATGATAAATATTTTATCAATGGTTTTGGAAGAGTAACACGTTTTTTTTCCAAGTTAACTGGCCATATGGATTATGAAGGTCTTGATCAGTCACTGGTAGATGGTGTTGGAAGATCATTTCAAAGATTTGGCGAACAGTTAAAGCATGTACAAACAGGCAGATTGCAAAACTATATGTTATTTGCATTGATTGGTGTGATTGTTATTCTGGTTTTTCAAACAATATAGGAATTTGATAAAGGTTAAAGTATGAACTATTTACTAAGTTGGATAATTTGGTTACCAATCGTTGGAATGCTTGCAATTGCTTTTATTCCAAGAGATAAAACAGAGCTTATTAAGCAGGTAGCCGCTGTCGCTTCAGGGCTTCAATTAATATTGGCAATCTACCTTTGGAGTATATTTGATCAAAGTGTTGGAACTTTTCAATTAATGGAACGGGCAGAATGGATACCGTCATTTAATATCACTTATATACTTGGAGTAGATGGTCTCAGTTTCCCTATGGTATTTTTGATGGCTTTGTTAGGATTTATTGGTGTATTTGTCAGTTGGAATATTGATAAAGCAGTAAAGGGGTATTTTTCACTTTTCCTTTTATTAAATACTGGTGTAATGGGTGTTTTTTTAGCTCTCGATTTTTTTCTGTTCTATATTTTTTGGGAAGTGATGTTATTGCCTATGTATTTCTTAATAGGAATCTGGGGAGGGCCGCAACGTGAGTACGCAGCAATTAAATTTTTTCTTTATACGTTAGCCGGCTCTGTATTAATACTAATCGCAATATTGGCTCTTTATTTTACCTGTGGTAAGACTTTTGATATGATTGTATTAATGGAAACAGCTCCTATTGCATTAAATGGTATGCTTTGGTGGGGTATGAGTGCAATAAAAGTAATATGGGTTCTCTTGTTTATTGGATTTGCGATTAAGGTACCTGTTTTCCCTTTCCATACTTGGTTACCGCTTGCCCATGTAGAAGCTCCGACAGCGATATCAGTTATACTGGCGGGCGTATTACTTAAATTAGGCGTTTATGGTATGTTACGAATTAATTATACGATGTTACCAGATGGTGTTTTTTGGTTTGCAGGTTCTTTAGCGGTATTAGGATTAATTAATGTTATTTGGGGGGCAATGTGTGCTTTAGCGCAGAAAGATTTGAAAAAGCTAGTAGCCTATTCATCTGTAAATCACATGGGATATACACTAATAGGAATGGCTGCTGTTATTGCTGCTTCAACGATGAATGGTGATAATTTAATTAGTGCTCAAGCTGGAATGGGTGGTGCTGTATTTCAAATGTTTAATCATGGTACGATTTCTGCTATGCTATTTATTTTAGTAGGGGTGATTTATGATAGGGCCCATCATAGAGACATTGATGGGTTTGGAGGTCTTGCGGCGCAAATGCCAATATATACTGCTTTTGTAGCTGTAGCTTTTTTTGCGGGGCTTGGTTTACCAGGATTCAGTGGCTTTATTAGTGAAGCTATGATATTTATTGGAGCTTTTCCAGTTTTTAAAACTATTGTAATTATCTCAACCCTAGGAATTCTTCTCAATGCAGCTTATTTCTTGTGGGCATTTCAGCGCATCTTTTTTGGTCCTGCAAATGAAAAGTATAATGATCTACCTGAAATAAATACAAGAGAGTTATTTACGGTAGTCCCGTTAGCAGTAATTACATTGATTTTAGGCATCTATCCACGTCCATTTCTCGATATGATTTCTTCAACTTTAAATGTATTAATTGATTCGGTTGTATCTCTAGGTGGATTCACAAGTGCTTTTTAGTAAGGGTAATGCATGAGCAATTTCAATAGTTTAGCTTATTATTGGCCGGAGCTTATTCTTACTGTAACAATATTAGTTGCTGTAATAGCAGATCTATTTTATCGTAGAGAGCAATCAATTAATGTTGCATGGTGGGTGCTTGGAGGATTGGCTCTTACACTATTTGCTGTAAGAATGGGAGAAAGTAGTGTATCTCATCTTTTCATGGGAATGGTAGCATCAGATCCATTTTCTGATTTTTTTAAGGTATTAATTCTTTTATCAACTGCCTTAGTTATTCTTATGAGTTTTAATTCAAATGAATTAAAAGACTATAGAGTAGGTGAATATTTTTCAATATTATCAATTCTATCATTTGGCTTATTTCTTATGGTATCGGCAATTGATATATTAATGGTATACCTAGCCATCGAGATAGTATCGATAATGTCATTTTTTTTAGCAGGATATTTGAAAAAAAATCCACATAGTAATGAAGCATCATTGAAATATGTCATATATGGAGCTTTTTCATCAGGGATTATGCTGTATGGCCTCAGCCTTCTTTTTGGATTGACAGGTACAACAAACTTTTTTGAAATGCAGGCTGCTATCTCTGGACTCGGCTCTGAATCAAATTTAGCATTAACATTATCCATTGTATTTATTTTGGTTGGATTTGGATATAAAATTTCCGCTGTTCCTTTTCATTTTTGGACACCAGATGTTTATGAAGGATCGCCGACAACAATCACAGCATATTTATCGGTTGCTCCTAAAGCGGCAGGTTTCGCTCTGTTAATTCGATTCTTTAATCAAGTTTTTGGTGATGGTACAGCAATGACATCTGAGTCCTGGATGGCGGTCAATAATCTACCTTGGCCTCAATTGATGGCAGTTTTGTCCGCTGTAACCATGACTGTAGGAAATTTGGTAGCCATTCAACAAAAAAGCGTGAAACGAATGTTGGCTTATTCCAGTATTGCCCATGCGGGATATATGATGATGGCACTCCCCCTCATGTCTGAAGCTGGCGTCTATGGCATCATGATGTACCTCCTCATGTATTTGTTTATGAATCTGGGTGCTTTTTTTGTAGTCATTTATATACAAGGAAAGACTGGCGGGGAAGATTTCGAAGACTTTAATGGGATGGGATGGAAAATGCCATTTGTCGGTGTGGTCATGACTTTATTTATGTTATCCCTTACTGGATTACCCCCCACGGCAGGATTTATTGGGAAGTTTTATTTATTTGCCGCAGTGATTGAAGCAGGACCGCAATATTATTGGTTAGCATTTGTAGGCGTTCTGAATAGTGTTATTTCCCTTTATTATTATTTTCGTGTTGTGAAGCACATGTATTTTGTAGGTGAACGGAGTGAAACGGTGGAAATGCCGGAATCAAACTTGGTGACTTTTGTACTTTTATCCCTAGCCATTCCGACCTTTATATTTGGATGGTATTTTGCACCAGTCGCGAATTGGGTGAGTGAATCTTTGGTTATTTTTCAAGGGATGTAATTCATTGAAAATGGCCCTAGTGTCCCTACCCATTAAGAGCAAAAAAGCGAATATTGATGTTTACAATTTTATTTAATAACAAGTAAATTTAGTGCTTATAATGATTGAGAATTACCTACCAATCCTTATCACTTTTGTTCTGGTTGCGGGCTTTGTTTTTGTCAGTTTGATTCTGACACATTTCATA
>CAYRYZ010000066.1:0-5876 GCA_964428745.1 uncultured bacterium
TTTTTTCATCTCTATCTCCTTGATGTTTTATATTAATAGAATACGATAATAATATTATATATATAATATCACTAGTTAAGTGTGATTATTCCTATATATAATGAGTTATTTTTTAACATCATTATAATTATATAAGTAACTATTAACTTTATCTAATAATTCCATCATCATCTCATGATTTAATCTGCGAGTATTTACATTCCTCGGACTTGGATGGTAACAAGCCCAAAGAATTTTTCCGTTTGGAAGAGAGTATCTACGATCATGGCCAAAAGGATAATCTTTCAATTTTAAATCAAACTGATTACGAAAATATTTTATACACTGATCAAACCCGATTTTTCCTAGGGCAAGAATTACTTTCACATTTTTTAAAATTTCCATTTCATAGCTAAAATAATCTGAACAATTTCTTATTTCTTCAGCGGTTGGTTTATCTTGAGGCGGAACACATTTTAAAACGGGTGTCATAAATGCATTCTGAAGAATTAATCCATCATCTAGTCGATCAGAATTTGGTTGATTGGAAATTTTAACATCATATAAACATTTAATTAAAAACTCAGCTGATTTATCGCCAGTAAAAACCCTACCAGTTCTGTTCCCTCCGTGGGCAGCCGGTGCTAATCCAACTAGTAATAATTCTGCATCCGGATCGCCATAACCTGGTATTGGTTTACCCCAATAAACCCAATCTTTATATTGCTTACGCTTTTCCTTAGCTATTTTTTCTCTAAAATCAACTAATCTTGGGCACATTTTACATTTTATGACTTCTTGATATAGAGATTTCATAGACCCTTTAATAATTAGTGGATGCTGTTTTGAGGTTGGAGTTATTGTGCTCATTGAAGTTAGTTTTATATTGTAAATATTAAGCCCATATTAATAAATCATTTTAACATAAAAATAATTATCTATTGTTCATTGGCTTTTGAATACACAAATACGATAAATTCGCACCCCTTCTTTAATAGATGAATAATATAAATTAAATAAGGACAAAATTTTATGGGTATGATGACAACATTGCGAAATCGTATGCATGTAGTGCTTTGGGCACTACTCATACTTTTCCTATTGAGTATGACTGTGGGAGGCTTAGTTGGCGGGGCAAATATAATTGATCAACTTCTTGGGAGAGTAAACCCAAGCGAAGCTATTGGGTCTATAAATGGTTCAAGAATAACACCAGATCAGTTTAATCAGGCAGTATCAATAAGGTTAGAATCTTTAAGAAATACCGGAATAGAAATCTCAGATCAACAATTGACTAATATTCGAGAAGAAGTATGGAATTCATTTGTTGAGGAGAGGCTTACTGAACAAGCTATAGAAGATTTAAATATATATATTTCTGATGATGAAATTTTATATCATTTGGAAAACAATCCGCCTCCAGATATCAAACGATTATTTTATAATAACGATAACGAGTTTGATGAAAAAAACTATCGCCAGGCACTAAATACACCTGGTTTGATGGATTGGAATCCAATAGAGTCATGGATGAGGAATTTTTATCTTCCTCGATTTAAGCTGCAAGAATACATAAATATTTCAGCTATTGTTTCTCAGGAAGATATTCGCGACGAGTTTGTTAAGAGAAATTCGGAATATACAATTTCTGCAATTCATGTAACTAATTCGGCTGTAGAAGATTTGGTTAATAATCCTAGCAATGATGAGATTCTTGAAAATTATAAATCTAGGATTGATGAATTTCAAAGAGACGAAAAAAGGCATCTTTCTTATGTTAAGTGGCCAAAGACCGCAACTCTTAAAGATACTCAAAGAGTTAAAAATGATGCTCTTGATATAATAATGTCATATAGTGATGGTGAAGAATTTTCTACTTTAGCAAATATATATACACAGGATCCAAGTAACCAAATAACGCCTGACTCAGGACGTGGTGGAAGTCTAGGATGGTTTGGTAAGGGGCAAATGGTGAATAAATTTGAAGAAGCTGCATTTAGTGCAAAAGCTGGATCAGTTGTTGGCCCTGTACTGACTCAATTTGGATATCATATTATTAAGATTGATAGTATAAAAAATAATAAAAAGAATCGTCAAATAAAAGCTCGCCATATACTTCTGAAAATTGAATTGGGGCAAAAATCACGTTCTGATTTACGTAGAAAAGCCACATTATTTAGCTATGATTCACAGGATTATTCATTTTCGGCTGCTTTAGATAGCCATAGTGTAGAAAAACAAGTTGCTAATTTCTTAGGAAGCAATGATATCTTTATTGGTGGATTAGGATCCTTTAGATCAGCTATCCGTTGGGCATTCGATGCTAAAATATCTGATATATCGGACCCCGTAGAAACAAATGACTATTTTGCAGTTTTCACTCTTGATTCAATTTCATTAGAAGGAGTATTGCCATTTAATGATGTTCGAGATCAGATTATAAGTGAACTAAAAAGTGAACAACGAGATAAAGCAAAAAAAATATTCGCAATAGAATTAAAAACTAAAGTATTAAATGGGACGACATTCGAAGTACTAAAAAATAATAATGAGAAATTAGAGTTCATTCCATCTGACGAAAAGAAGTTATCTGATTCTTTCATATCTCTTGGGAAATCAGATCAGTTAATTGGCTCTCTTATAAGATCTGACATAGATGATCTTCTTGGACCAGTTAAAACATTTAGGGGCTATGGCTTAATAATGGTTAATAAAATTAGCGAGTTTGATTCAACAGCTTGGATTAACCAGCAAAATATCATTAGATCTGATCTAACAAGGACTAAACAAAACAAATTTTATCAAAATTGGATGTCGGAACTAAAAGAAAAAGCTAAAATTATAGATAACAGGAAATACTATTTTTAATTATTTATTGGTTCGATTTTAGTTCTAATAATCCATGCTGAAGGATAACCTTTCTTTGAAAACTCACTTCGAACTTTTTCAGCACGTTTACGATCAATAAAATTTCCAATTCGCACTTTATAGTTTGGTGCCTCAAAAATAACATATATCTTTTTATCATAGATCTTTCCAAGATCCATTTGAAATTTTTCTGCATTAAATCGGTCACGTGTCGCAAATAGTTGTACCCTAAACCCTTCAACGATAATTGATGCAGAATCCAAACTGGCACTGCCTTGATTAGATAAATTTTCAGAATTAATTGGATTAACAATCTTAGGCCATTTCGGCTCAGGGTCTCTTAATTTATTTGGGTCAAATTTTATTTTATTATTTTGGCCATGAAGAACTGAAATAATAGAAAAGAGTAAAATAATTAGCTTCAAATTGTTCGCACCTCATTCATAGGTATCCAACCTTTCTTGCCATCTAACAAAACTATTTCATACCATCCTGATTCCTCAGTGATTATTTCAATTTTCGTACCTTCATGAATAAGAAAAACAATATTCTCTCCTCTATTTATTGGTGAAGAACGAACATTTGATTCGATAGATAAAACAACACCACTTTTTTGATCAGAAATATTCCAATATTTATCTAGCATTATTAATCCATTAGAAATAATGATAAATAGTAATATTGTGTTAATAAGACTAGTGATTCTCTTTGATAAAAGGTCAAAATCCTTAGCAATAAATACTATTCCAAGAGTTAAAAATATCAACCCTGACGTAGCTATAAGATCTAATAAAGTTAATTTCTCTAAAATAGCACGATAAAAAGAGATAAGAAAAAAATTATCAGGTAGAATAATCCGATCTCTAATTTGATTACGAACAAAATTTAAATTATAATTGATATCATTATCTCTAGGAGATAGTAATTGTCCTTTTTCGTAAGACCAAATTGCATTTCCTAAATCACCTACTTTGTAATAGCTATTACCTAAGTTTAGGTATAAATCTTCATGCTCAAACCTACTTGAAATCTCTTCATAAATATTGATTGCTTGATCATATTTTTCATTAACATAGTAATTATTTCCTAATTGATATAATGAATCAGGTGACTGAGATAAAGCAAAGGTTAAAGATAAAATTGATAATTTTAGCAATTTCATTATAAGGTCTTATCCACTTCTTTTAATAATTCTGAAGCATCAGACTGAAGTGAATTCATAGACTTTTCCGCTTTAGGGCCATATCTACCTGAGTCACATAATTTAACTAAACTAACAACCTTCGAAGTTAATTCAGGATCAATTTTATCCTTGAGCTGATAATCCAATGTCATTGGATCTAAATTAATTGATGATAGAAATAATTTTGATTTAAAATATTGATAAATGATCGATGCAGTAAATGAGAAAGGGTCATTAGTCTCTTGTTTCAACATTTTTAAAGATAATCTAAGCGCATTATTAGCCTCACGAGTATCAACTGTTGATATTCTTTGGTGCATTACTCTATGATATACTGAAGGAAATATGAACATTGAAAAAGAAAAAAAGTAAACACCCCATATCCAAATAGGTATAGTTTGATTTCCACGTTTATACCATTTTGGGTTTTTAGTATTTATAAACCTAATATCTTCACCTAATATTGTAACATTTTCCCTGCTAAAGTTTGAAACAATAGATTTTGACGCTGATCCAGGATTAACTATAATATCTGTTGTTTTAGATCTTATAGTTATAAAACGGCCAGCACTAGTATCAAAAAAAGTTAATGTAATTGGACTAATTCTAAACTGTCCTTCCATTCTTGGAATTAGAATATATTCAAGATTAATCTCTCCTGTAATTTCATCTCTAAATTCATCTCTCTTAATAGTAGAAGTTGGAGGAAAAACCTCCATATTCTGAGGAAAATTAATTGGGTTAATATTAAAATTATATATATTACCCGTACCTGAGACCTTAACATGAAGTGTAACCGCTTCATTAACTTTAACATTGCTTGTATCAACCCATGAATCAATGGAAAACTGGCCTACTGCGCCTGTAAAATCATTAGGAGGCGTATTAGGATATGGTAATACTTCAATATTAAGCGAATCAGATTGAATAAATTGTCTTTGAGATTCTCGAAACATAGAATTAAAAAAAGGATCAGCAAATCCTCTAGTTCGACGTCTTGATGATTTCTCAACATTACAAATAGCAGTCATTGGCGCAATCATCATTTTTCCAGTCTGTGTTGGAAACATTGCTGCCTTATATAATGTTGCTACTTTATAAGATACGCCATTCAATTGAGTATCTTTAAATCGAGGAGTTTGACTACCTCTAAGATCTTCATTCCAAAACCCAACACTTTTCGGATATTCTATATCTTCAATAGATAAATTTAATTTTGTATAGAGCCGGTATGTCACAGTTAATTGTTCACCAAGATAAATTTTTCTTTTATCAGGAATAACTTCAATGAATAAATTAGCCATATCACCTCTGCCAGCACCTTTTTTCACTGTGATACCAATTGGTTTAGTCATAAAAGTATTATTTCCCATTTTCACTGATAAAGATGGAATATTTAATTTTCCTGCCCTTTTAGGGAGCAATGTCCAACTAAGGCTACGAGAACTTGTCATAGCTCCATTAATCCATTGAATATTTGTTTGCTGAGCAGGACCACTAACTATTTTAAAATTTTTCTTAATAGGTGATATGTCAACATTTGGAGTCACATCTACATTTGTTGCTAATATTTTAAACCCTATTGTTTCACTTTGAGATATTCTATTGATATCTACCGTAGCAGAAACTGTTGGTTGAGCAAATAGAATTGAACTGAATATCAATGAAAAGATTAATATAAAGATTGATTTATACATCACCAGTCTTTTGCTAATTTCCTAGATTTTGAACGAGCAATCTGTTTTTTTTGCATAACCTGTTCATCTTGCTTTAATGCATCTAATATACTTTCTGCCTGCTTCATATCTTGCGATTTCTCTTCTTCAGAAATTTGTTCTTGTTGCTG
>CAYRYZ010000067.1:0-5593 GCA_964428745.1 uncultured bacterium
GCGTTTATTTTAGCTGAGCTTAGATTGATAATTCGCTTCAATTCTAGTGATGAAGTTGTTTGCATAATAATTTCAACAGCATCATTAATCATGTCAAGTATCTCATCTTTATCTGTTACTTCGCCTAAGTCTTGAACGCTACTATATTGTAAGGCACAATCTTTAATAGCCTCATCTTTTGATTGATAAAGTCTTTGTATTCGGTCTATCTGGCTTTCTGAGCTTGCATTCATCACAGCTGTTCTTGCCCCGTCTTTTAGACTTTTTCTTAAAGTCTCAAAATATCTTCTTTTATTTCGCTTATCCATCATTCAATCAAAATTTTCTTGGCTTAATCTAATTAATAATTCTCCAAACAAAAAAGGTTCGTTGCTAGATATAAAATAATTTTTACTTATTTTTTATTTTATTATAAATCCACACAAATAAAGCTATTATTAAAGTTTTCAAAATAATTAATATCGATAATTAATATGTAGTGTGGGCATTGAAACAAATTCTTGAGCAGGACGAATCTCTCCGGTTTCATCATCTACCGATTCACCGTCATAAATTCTTAACATACTATTAATACCTATATTGATATATATCTTTTTAGTAAGCCTCTTTTCAAAACCTGCAGAGAAAAAAGGCGCAACAAATCCTCCTCCCATACCTGCTACACTTTGGATACTGGCAACAACATAATAATCATCGATCAAACCAGTAGAAAAACCAGTTATTGGATCACCAGTATTTGGATCATAAATAACTGGTTTTTGTATAAATGAATATTTCCATCCTAAAGATAAGGTATTTGCTGCAATCAGCGTACCTACCCCTGCAAAGAATTCATTTTTTTTATGAGTTTTAAGTGTCCTGGCATATCCTAAAAGACTGAAACCAGTCTTATGATCTAAGAAGCCAATTGATCTATAATTTTTTGGTTTCACAGTTTGCCCTAAAACCATAGATAATAAAAATGAAAAAATTATTGTTAGTTTTGTAAAGTGTTTAATGATCAAGAAATATCTCATCTAATTTTTATTCATATTTAATAATTTCATTAATTCAGACATTCCATCCATAGCTTTTTTAGGAATTACCGTAAAATCTTTTCGATCCATATTTGATGCCCCCATTGGGTCAATATAATATTTGTCTACTCCATGAGAAGTATAATTAATTAATCCGGCAGCTGGATATACAGCTAATGAAGTTCCAATTACCAAAACCATATCCGCTTTTTCAAAAAAATGAATCACATGGTCGATCATGGGCACAGGTTCACCAAACCATACTATATGAGGACGTAATTGAGATCCGTTTTTACATGTATCTCCCAATTTCATTTCCCAATGATCTAGTTCATAAATCAATGAAGGGTCTGAAGTACTTCTCGCTTTATTTATTTCACCATGCAGATGATATACTTGATTTGATCCTGCCCGCTCATGTAAGTCATCAATATTTTGGGTAACAATATTGACCTCATAATTATTTTCTAGCTCTGCAAGTAGATAATGAGCCTTATTTGGTTGAACATCGTTGACCTGCTTTCGACGCTCATTATAAAATTTAAGAACTAACTTAGGGTCTCGAAACCAAGCTTCGGGAGTTGCTACATCTTCTATCCTGTGATTCTCCCATAAGCCATCGCTATCTCTAAATGTTTTAAGTCCACTCTCAGCACTCATTCCAGCGCCGGTTAAAACTATTAATTTCTCCATAAGATTTAAAGGGATTCGAAATCGCAATTCGAATCCCGTAAATCTATATTATTATATTAATCTAGCCTATCTTGCTTACTTTGTGAAAATTGATGGATTTTACCATTCTTTACATAGTAATACTCAACTATAGCTCTTTCTGGTTTAGAGTCAGTTGCTTCTACTAAAAACCATGCATTTACCCAGTCACCTCCTTGTGTCGGATCGAGATCTACAGAGAATGCACCCTCCATTGACCAGTTTTGTGTTCCTGGATTGTCCATCGTTTCTTTTACATGCCCAATAAATCCATCTACATTGTCATAGCTTTTACCATCTTCAAATCTGGCTTTAACTGTATCTGAAAAAAATGTTCTCATTTTATCGTAATCAACTCCCCAATATTTATCTAATTCAATGACTAGATCTACAGAGGCTTGAGTACCAATTTGCCAAGATGATCCTTCGTTACCCTTAACAAATCCATTTGATTTTTGGGCATTTTCACATCCAACCAAAAATATAAATATCATGGATATACTTAATAATTTCTTCATTTTTTACTCCTTATTTTAATTTTGTTATTTATTTCAAGCGTGACTCAGCAACAATATAACCAAATGCGGACCATTGATTTCCTTTGGTTATATTCTTAAACAATTCTTGTGCTTTTACTTTATCTCCATTAATAAAATAATAATTTCCTAAACCAAAAGCCAAGGTAGTGTTGCTTAGTGATTCTCCATTCATAATCTCTTCTTCTAAATGAACCGGATTAATTTTACCTTGATGCAATTTGAGTAGAGTATGATAAGAATGGTTCTCTATTAATTTCATATCATCCTTTATCGTGATTAAGAGCTTACCCGCCCTTCTATCCTGGCCTAAATGTAGGTAAATAACATATAACCAATTAGCTGCAGCTACATAACTATCAGGATTTTCAGCTAATTTTAAACATTTTTCATACGCATATCTTGCCTTATGATAATTTTTTTGAATATAGTAAGTAAGACCAAGGTGGTAATATATATTTCCTTGTAATGTGGATGTTGGTATACCTAAAGCATTAGGCAATCCATCTGGTTCCAATTCATTATCTTCATAACGTGAAAGTCCAACAGCTCTTTTTAAATCTTTTAGAGCTAAATCAAAACACCTTGACGATATATATCTATGACCACGGTGACGATAAAACCGCGCATCTTTTGGATATTTTATTGTTCCTTTAGAATATATATCAATTGCAGTTTCATAATTACCTAAATAAGCCTCTCGCCTACCTAACCAAATTAAATTATCTGCACTGGAATCCTTTTCTAAATTTGCTTTTGCTTGTTCTAATTTAGATTCATATATCTGCCTTGCTTTATTACTAACATAAATTTCAGGGATGCTTTTCTCACATGTTTGTCCAAATAAATTTATCGAAAGAAAATAAATAAATAAATAAAGGGTAGATCTGTACATTATGTAATTAACACACTATAGGACAGGCTAAGAATGTTACTCATTTAGCTTGATACACTATTTTACCACCAACGATAGTAGATTTTACATATACATCTTTGATCTTGGCAGGTGATATTTGGAGTAGATTATCAGATAAAACCACTAAATCAGCAAGTTTTCCAACTTCTAAAGATCCTTTTATATCATCTTCAAAACTAGCATATGCTGTATTAAAAGTATATGCTCTAATCGCTTCTTCAACAGTAAGCCTCTCGCTAGGAAACCATCCACTTTCAGGAGCTCCAGATAATGTTTTTCTGCTCACTGCAGAATAAATACCTAACATTGGGTTAAGATAATATCGTGATGCATTAGTTCCTGGAGAATCAGATCCAAAGCTTATAATCGCACCCGCATCCCATAATCTTCTAAATGCATACGCTCCCTCTGATCTTTTATTCCCAATCCTCTCTTCCATCCATCGCATGTCATCAGCAACGTGAAAAGGTTGAACTTCAGCAACAATTTTAAGCTCTCCCGCACGTTTAATGTCATTATCAGACATTACCTGAGCATGGACGAGTCTAAATCTTCTATCCTTTATACCATTTACATTAATTATATTTTCCAGCATTTTAAGTAGATATCCGTTAGCCGCATCGCCAATTGCATGCACAGTAAGCTGTATATTATTCGCATCAGCATTGATTGCCAACCTTTCGAGGTTACTTTGCATATCCTCTGCATCAAATGGACTTCTTTCAAAAGGAAACATGATATTTCTCCAGATTCCTTTACTGGATGGATCATTTGAATAAGGCTCGTAGAATCTTGCTGAACTATTTCCCATTATTCCATCTATCCAAGCCTTTGTAGCGCCATATCGTATCCACTTGTCGTTATATCCTACTATAGATCCAATCTCTTTTACTGATTTCCATTTATCCAATGATGGACGATAGCGTACTCTTGCAGTCATTTTTCCACGATCTCTCAAAGATTTATAAATATTCAGGTACGATATATCAGATGTAACGTCACAATAACTTGTAACCCCTACACTTGACATCTTTTTCAATGTTTCAATAGTTTCTGCAGTTTTCTGTTCAAGGGATATTTTTGGCATAATTTTTGAAAAGTATTCTTTAATACTATCTTTTATTAAGACAGTTGATTCAACACTATTTGAAATTGGATTAAATAAAATACCTGTTGGCTCTCCAAAGCGATTTCTCTGAACGACTATTCCTTCAGGGTCAGGAACACCTTTGCTAATATTTGCCTTTTTAAGTGCGACACTATTTGCAAGATATACTTTTCTGTCAAATCTCCTAACCAATACAGGACGATTACGAGTAAACTTATCAATCATTTTTTTATTTGGCAGAAAAAAATCACCATATGGATTACTTTTATCTTTTGTTCTTTTGGAGTTAGATACATCACCTTCAAGCCACGTTTCGTAAGCAGACCAATCACCTCCTGTTATCCAAGTGTCCTTTGCATAACGATCATTAACAGATCTAATACGCTTAGTGAATTCTTTCTCTGTAGAAACATCTAGGAGATTTAAGCCATACAACAATCTTCCAGTGCTTTCAAAATGTACGTGATTATCATAAAAACCAGGTGTAACCATTGCTCCATCTAAGTCTAAAATTTCTGTCTGAGAATCAATGTAGCGGTCTGTTTCTGTATTTGATCCAACATAAATAATTGAATCACCAGAAATAGCCAATGCTTGATGAATGGAATTATTCTTATCAACTGTCCAAATAAAACCGTTTTTTATAACCAAATCAGCTTTTTGTGAAAATACAGAGCAGGACAGAATGATAATTACAATAATTGATTTACTAATCAGCAATAGCTCTTAAACCTTTTCAATTGCAGTAATTGTGAACTTCGTCTCTTTACCTTCGATTTCAAGCATAAAATATTCATCAATCTTTTTCCCAATCATGGCTTGAGCAAAAGGTGAATGGTAGGTTACTATCAGGGGATAAAGATCCAATTCAAATTCGATAGGACCTAATAGGTAATAGTCTTCGGCCTCATCATTACCCTCTTCAAGGATTGTAACCTTATTGCCAAATCCTACCTCGTCGGTTTCAATTTCGCCTTTCTCGATGAATCTGAATGGTGCATGGGACTGCATCAATTGTTTTTTATATACTATTAAACTCTGCTCCTCCCTTGCAGCGTGGTATTCCGCATTTTCCTTAAGATCTCCATGATCAGCAGCTTCTTTTATCCTAGCTGAAGTCTCCCTCTTTTTTCTATCAATTGCTTTCATTTCCGCTTCCAATGCGCGGTACGTATCTCGCAAAATCAAAGTCGCCATATCGATATTCCTATTATTCTATTATTATTGGATTTATTGTTCTATTTCAACAGGATCATTTTCTTTGTTTTAACAAAGCCTTTAGCCTGTAACTGATATAAATAAACTC
>CAYRYZ010000068.1:0-4981 GCA_964428745.1 uncultured bacterium
GGAAATTTTTCTTTAACATCTTCTGGACGCCATCCTGTAGGCATAAACCAGATTCTTATCTTATCAATAATGTTTTTAGTATGCCAAGCATCTTTAATAAGATGTGCAAGATGTTTAAAGTTTATTATAACTGGATTCCATGTTTTCATGGGTTTCAGTGTACCATAAACTGGCTTTACAGCCTCGAGTTCAGGTTGAAACGTGCCAAATAGCTTATCCCATATAATTAGTATTTGACTATAGTTTTTATCAATATACTCAGGATTAATAGCATGATGGACACGATGATGGGATGGGGTTACAATTATATATTCTAAAAAACCAAGCTTTCCAATCAATTGTGTGTGGTACCAAAATTGCATAAATAAATGTAGAGGCCCCAATATTGCAAAAATAGAAGCAGGTATTCCTAATAAAGCTGCAGGTATCATAAAAACTGCAGAAAACTTTATTGTATTTGAAATTGATTGACGTAATGCACATGATAGGTTGAAGTCCTCGCTACTATGATGGATAATATGTCGATTCCAAAGGATGTTTACGCGATGATTTAATCGGTGCATCCAATACCCAGTGAAATCTTCAGCTATAAATGCTATGATGATAGCTAACCAAAGGGGACTTAATTGATATATTGTTATATGCTCAACAAGCCAGGAATAGCTGATAATAACAAAAGAAAATTTTATTCCATCTCGAATTGTATTTGTTACTCCAGAACTAAGACTGGAGATCATATCTACAGATCGATTAATTTTCACCCCTTTTATCTTAGCTATCCATGCCTCCAAGCTAATTAGTAAAACAAATGTAGGTATTGCGATGAAAAGGGATGTTATATAGAAGCTCATAGCTCCAAGAAATTAGAAAATGCAATCATAGGTTCAAATAAAATGAACCTATGATTATATAAATATTATATTAACTACTTTCCATTTCACAATTCATGTCATGTCCACAGCACATAGGTGATTTGATTTTGCCGTGTCCATCAGGACATTTTGCTATTGCGACTTGAGTCCCATCATCTGTTGTAAGGTGATCATGAACTAACTCTTGTCCACATTTAGCACAGTTCATTCCAGTTACACCCATACCACAATGCTCGCATGTATAATCAGCCATTTTTTATCCTTTATTTTTTATTTGATTTGAAAGTAATAATTTACATTACAATTATTATAACCATTGATAAATTCTATGCACAATAATGATGATATTTATGTCACTATAAGTGAAATGCATCATAAAATAATAATAATGGAGAATTAATATTATGAGTGTACTTGTTGGAAAACCTGCACCTGATTTTACAACTCAGGCTGTTTTAGGAAACGACTCAATTGTCGACGATTATAATTTTAGCCAAGCAAGAGATGGAAAATATGCAGTCGTATTTTTCTATCCTCTTGATTTTACGTTTGTTTGCCCTTCTGAATTGATTGCCATGGATCACCGAATGGACAAACTAACGGAACTAGGAGTTGAAGTTGTAGGAATTTCGATTGATTCACATCACTCCCATTATGCTTGGAGGAATACAGATATAAATAAAGGTGGGGTAGGACAGTTAAAATATACACTTGCAGCAGATATCGACCATTCAATTGGTAATAATTATGGGGTTCAATCTGATGGTGGAGATTCTTATTATCCTGCTGGGACTTCTATGCGCGCTACATTTGTCATTGATCAAAAAGGAATTGTTAGACATCAAGTGGTAAACGATGAGCCATTGGGGCGCAATATGGATGAAGTAGTTCGGATTGTGGAAGCGCTACAATTCTTTGAAAAAAACGGTCAGGTATGTGCAGCGGGTTGGCAAAAAGGTGATGCTGGTATGGTTAATACAGCTGATGGGGTAGCTGAATATTTAACTGAGAATGCTGACAAACTTTAACCTTTAATAGTTAAAATTAACAAAAAAAGCCTCTTTCAAGAGGTTTTTTTTGTTAATTTTACAAAACACTTTCCTCAAAGTAGTTTTAACGAAATGAAATTCAAATCATTAATCAATAAATTTTTGGATTACCCCAAAGTCACATTATCCTTATTGGCTATAGTAACAATTATAATGGGTGCTTATTTGCCAAATTTGAAAATGGATTTTTCGATCGAGCAATTATTTAGTCAGGATGATCCAGTGATTGATAGGTTTTTGCAATTCCGTGAAGAATTTGATGGAGTGGATAATATAGTATATTTGTTATATGAGTCCGATGATCCGTTCTCATATGAAAACTTAATTAAGAATAGAAAAATGGTTAATTCTTTTGAAAAAATTAACGGTGTCAGCAATGTTTCTAGTTTAACTAATATTGATTTATTTACGGATGGTGGAGAATATTTACTTTCTCCTGTATATGAAAATATTCCAAAATCATCTGATTCATTAAAATCTGCAAAAACTCAGATAATGAATTCTAAATTACTCAATAATTATTTGATATCTGATGATGGAGCTTTGGCCGCTATTCTGATTGAGATAGATGTCGCATTTAATGAGCACAATAGTAGGGAGACAATTTTAAAAGAGATTGATAGACTTCAAGAATCAGTTGATTGGGAATGGCATCAAACAGGATTACCAATAATTCGTACTCGATATGTGCAATATATGATTGCTGATAATATCAGATTTTTGGGGCCTGTAGTCCTAATGCTTTTCATTTTTCTCTCTTTATTATTTAGATCGTGGGCTGGATTGGTATTGCCACTTTTAGTTGTAGTCTTAACTATTATTTGGACATTGGGATTTATGGTGTTTAGTGGAATCACAATAAATATTATCAGTTATATAATTCCTACTCTTTTGATGGTTGTTGGAGTCAGTGATTCTGTACATCTACTAGTGAAATATTATTCCACTTTAAACGAATTGAATGATAAGAAACAAGCCATGGTAGACACGCTACAAAAGATTGGTATGGCAATTCTTTTCACAAGCATCACTACTGCAATTGGATTTGGTGCACTTTCTATGGTAAAAATTCAAATTGTAAAAGAATTTGGTATTTTTACAGCACTGGGTGTTTTTTTTGCGTTTATCATTACCGTCTTATTAATTCCTTCCTTATTAATGTTATTTGAAAAAACACCCCAATCTACATTAGATAGGTATTCAACAGGATTTAGAGTCAAAATCATTAAGAAATTCATCAAACTAGTTAGGGTCTACCCTAGACTTATTGTAGCCTGTGGTTTTGTAATTTCTTTTTTTGGTTTATTTGGTGCTCTTCAAATAAATCCTCATTCAAAACTGCTTGATGATTTAAGACCTGGCAATCCACTTTTGGAGGACATGCAACTAGCAGAGGAGAAAATGGGTTCAGTGCTCCCAGTAGAGATTGTTATTGAAGTGAATGAAGATGGCCAATTTGAAGATATACAGGATGTATCGGTGATGTTTTTCTTAAATGACCTCGCTCAATATATATCTACTATACCTGAAGTTGGTAAAGTGATTTCAGTTAGTGACTATTTAAAAGAGATTAATCAAGCAATGAATGATGGAAATTCTGATTACTATCAAATCCCCCAATCAAGAGAAATTATTTCACAATATATGCTTTTATATGAAAGTGAATTTGAATCATTCATAAATATAGATTATACCAAACTAAGAATTGCTGCACAAATAAATGATATTGATTCACGTAGAAGCGCTGAGATTGAAAACGATATTAATGAATATATTACCTCTCGAATCCCGGATGGTCTTGGCGCCGAAGTTACTGGTACAGCATTTCTTGCCTTAAGGACAAATAATTATTTAGTTAATAATTTATTAGCGAGTTTTTTTATAGCGTTATTGATCATAACCTTTTTGATGATATTCTTATTCAGGTCAATAAAAATAGCATTGATTTCAATTCTACCTAATATTATCCCCATGATGATCATGGCAGCAGTCTTAGGGTTCTTTCAGATTCCTCTAAGGCCTGCCACAGCGATGACCTTTGCTGTGGCATTTGGAATTGCGATCGATGATACTCTGCATTATCTGATTCGATATCGAATGGAATTATCTCACAAACACTATAGACAGGCAAATGACGCAACTCTTTTAGGAACCGGTATAGCAATGATGTCAACAACAGCAATATTATCTGCTGGATTTTTGGTGCTTACTCTATCTGAATTCAAACCTACAATTGAATTTGGCATGCTATCTGTCATTACAATTATTGCTGCATTGATTAGCGATATTACCTTTCTCCCTGCGCTACTAAGTCAAATAAAACCTAAACTTGAGACATTAAACGATTAATTATTTTTATATAATTAGGGGTAAATTTTTATTAGTAATGCCTATGAAAAACTTATTAATCATTTTTCTTGCTGTTAATGTGATCATAGCTCAAGAAAAAACCTACTTCCAACAATATGTTGAGTATGAAATAGATGTCACTTTAGATGATCAAAATCATACTATTAATGCCTACGAAAAACTGCTATATAAGAATAATTCTCCTGATAAATTATCTTTTATTTGGTTTCATATTTGGCCAAATGCATATAAGAATGATTCTACGGCATTTGCAAAGCAAGCAGGGCCCGAATCAAGATTTGCTAGGTCTGATTCACTAAGCAGAGGATTTATTGATAGTTTAGATTTTACTGTTAATGGTGAGAAAATTGATTGGGAATACCATTCAGAATGGATAGATGTAGTAAAATTAAATTTAAATGCTCCCTTAAATCCTGGAGAATCAATAAGTATTGAGACTCCATTTTTTGTAAAAATGCCCAAAGTATTCTCACGTTTAGGGCATACTGGTAAGCATTACGAAATGACACAATGGTATCCAAAGCCTGCAGTATATGATCATAAAGGTTGGCATCCTATGCCATATCTAAACCAAGGAGAATTCTATTCTGAGTTTGGGACTTTTGATGTAAAAATTACATTGCCAAAAGATTATAGAATTATGGCTACGGGTGACTTAATTAATGGAGAAGATGAATATAACTGGTTGGA
>CAYRYZ010000069.1:0-4649 GCA_964428745.1 uncultured bacterium
ATAAACTCATCATCAAATTCATCATCTGAAAATTCTTCATCTCCAAATTCTTCATCGTCGAACTCAAGACCTTCCATGTCATCTTCAAATTCTTCATCATCAGAAAAGTCAAATTCTTCATCGAAGGATTCCTCTTCTTCATCACCCCAAAATATTTCCTCAACAGAATCATCTTCATCTTGAGCATATAAGTTAGATGATGGCGATAGGACTAATAAAAATCCTAATAAAATATAAAACGTTAAAAAGTTTAAAGATCCTCTATTCATAAGCATACCCAATTTTTATTGGTTAACTCCAAGGCGCACGAATCTATCGTACGCGTTAGTTGAAAAGTACGTTGTCCGCTATGAATATAAGATTCACTCGATAAATAACGCAATATATGGTTAAAATTAAAAAAGAAGGCTTTTTCTAGTTATTTTTAGGTATTTCTTCGCCTTCTACCCATGGTGCGCCGGCATTTTCTAATCGACGGCTTAGTGCATTAAGGTCTTTACTATTTTGATTCAATTGACTTTCAATTTTATCAAGATCTTGTTGTGCTAGTTTTAAATTATCGTTTGCTGTTTCTGTCGGTCCATAAGTTGCATATTCAATTACACGTTGAACAACGAATAGCCGGCTACCTGCTGTTGGTTTTGTTTTTTCACCAGGACCCATTTTAGAACGATTTCCACTTAAATCTGCATCCATATCCATTAGTGAAGATCTCAACTTATTTAATCGATTATCTAAATCCCCAACTTCTGCTGTAGATTGTGATAAGGCAGTATTCATGCTTGTAATCTTTTTCAATGACTTAGCAACGGTCATCTGTATTGCTGATGCACGTCTAACTGTATGTTCATATTCGCGCCAAAATGATGATATGTTTTCAAAATCATCTGTTGCTAATGCGCCCGATCGAAGCGGAACTACATCAAAATATTGATAGTCTGATAATTGATTTATTTTGCCATCTACTTTCGAATACATCTTAACCGAATAGCGACCTGGAGCAGCTAAAAATCCTGATTCACTAGAAGAATCAGTGCCTAATGATATGGCATTAGGAGATGGAAACCTAAGATCCCAAGAAACCCTATGAAATCCTTTTTTAAAAGGTCCACTTAATCGACGTACCGTATTACCATCTTTATCCTGCACCTCTAATATAATTTCAGGACTTAATTCACGGCGCTCAGCTTCAACTTTATCCCAACCAGGAAATCCAACGGATTTTCCTTTGTCCAAGATTGATTGTTCTTTCTTTTTTCTCTTATCAAGTTTGGATTCTAGCGTTTTACTTAAATGATAAGTGAACTCAGCGCCAAAGGATGGATTCGGGGCAACATAATAACCATCACCTTGAGTTCCTTTAGGGCCATTCCATGGATCGTTGAACCCTAAATGTGATCTAGGGATATACCACCATGCTTTTCTAACAGGAAATAACGTTCCATTAGAATTCATTTGTTCATTTGAAAGAGACCGAAAAACACTGATATCATCAAATACATAGAATCCTCTACCAAATGACGCCCCTACAAGATCATTCTCTCTCTTATGAATCGCTATATCCCTAAAAGATATTGTGGGAACATTTCCTTTTAGTTTTGTCCAATTTCTACCAGAATTAATGGTAAAATAAATTCCATACTCTGTTGCAGCAAATAGAAGACCCTTTTTAACATGGTCTTGGACAACACGCCAAGTAAGTGTTCTATCAGGTAAGTTTGATGTAATCGATTTCCATAATTTTCCTTGATCTGTACTTTTGTAAATGTAAGGTTGGTAATCTCCATATTTATGATTGTCTAATACTGCATAAACCGTATTTACATCAAAATTATCTGCTTTTAAGTCATTTACGTAGGCTGTTGAAGGCGCACCAGGAAGTTTTTTTACCTCAATTTTACGCCAAGTTTTACCATCATTATCGGTTATATTGATAAAACCATCATCTGTGCCAGCATAGATCAATCCTGGTTTTATTGGCGATTCTGAAATCGCTGATATCGTGTTATAATTAGACATAGCAGAAACATCCCAAGCATTATCCCAACTCTTTTTTGATCCCATGATTGGCAGATCAAACCGATTTTGGTTTCGAGTTAAGTCTCCAGAAATTGGTTCCCAGCTATCTCCTCGATTGTCGGATTTCCAGACACGTTGTGAACCAAAATACAATCTTGATGGTTTATGGGGACTTACAAGTATTGGTGAGTCCCAATTGAATCGTTCATAGACTTCACCATCTCTGGGTTGAGGCTGAACATCAACAACTTCTCCAGTAATCATATCAATTCTAGATAATGTTCCCTGCTGTCTTTGCGCGTACATAATATTTGGATTTCCTGGTTCAGTAGCTGGCTGATGACCGTCCCAGTTTAAAACAACACGCCAATCAGAGTTTTGAATCCCTTGCCAATTATCAGTTCTAGATGGTCCCCCTTCAGTACTATTATCCTGTGTACCACCAAAGATATTATAAAACGGTTCACTGTCATCTAATGCAAGATCATAAAATTGTGTAAGAGGTAGATTGGCCATGAATCGCCATGTCTTTGTATGGTCAAAGGTTTCATAAAGCCCTCCGTCTGACCCCACCAATAGATAATCCGGATCATTTTTTCTAAAGGCGATTGCATGGTTATCTCCATGTTTATTTTTCTCATTCATTTGATAAAATGTTTTTCCACCATCATTTGATATTTGAATATTAGAATCCATCAAATAAAGTCGATCAAAATGATGTGGTGACGCATACAATTCTTGATAATAATGAGGACCTGTCGCTCCAGCTACGGTATCTGATTGCTTAACCCAATTTTCTCCACGATCTGTTGATTTATAAACCCCACCTGTTCTTCTATCTAATTCAATAGCAGCGTAAAGTATATCGGGTTTTTGTTTTGATATATCTAGACCTATTTTTCCCATATTTGATTTGGGTAAGCCATTTTTTAATTCTTTCCATGTTTTTCCACCATCTTCACTTCTATGTATTCCTGTGCCAGGACCACCACCCATATAAGCAGCAACAGTACGATGACGTTGCCACATTGCAACATAAATACGATCTGGGTTGCGAGGATCTAATACTAATTCTGTAGCTCCAGTCCATTTATTCCCTTTTAGAACAAGCTTCCAGTTCTTACCTCCATTTGTTGTTTTATAGACACCTCTTTGTCCGCCACTACTCCATAGAGGCCCTTGAGAAGCTACCCAAATAGTATTTGAATCATTAGGATGTACTACAATTTTTGATATATGCTCAGATTTTTTAAGACCCATATTGGTCCAATTTTTTCCGCCATCCTCTGAACGGTATATGCCATCCCCATATCCAAAATGCCTTCCACCTAGGTCTTCTCCAGTTCCTACCCATACCACATGAGGGTTATTAGGGTCGATTGTCACGCACCCAATTGAATAAGAGCCTTGATCATCAAATATAGGATCCCAAGTCACCCCTGCATTGACTGTTTTCCATACATTCCCAGATCCCACAGCTAAATACCATGTATTTTCATCTTCTGGGTGGACTGCTACATCTGAAATTCTTCCTGACATTAGTGCAGGGCCAATACTTCTAAATTTTAAACCAGTAAAATTATCATCATTCCAAATATTTGCTGTTTTTCCTTGTGCTGATAATTGAAATAATGACGTAAATAAAATAAAACCTATTAATCGTGAATACTTAAGCACGCTTACCTCCTCATTTTATAATTAGGGCAATATAATTTACTGAATAAAAACGATATAAATAAAAAAGCAGAGAGATTAGATAATAAATTATTTTTTTTGATAAATTAGTTATCAGAATCCAATTCATCGATATGTTCATCATGCTTTGAATTTTTCCACCAAGAAAAAGTAAAAAATAATAAATATAGTATTCCTATAGATAAAGCGAATAAAATAAAAATTAGTAAATAATCATCCATTAATACTTACCTAACTAGAACTTGAGAAAGCTTTTTTAATAAAATTAATGATAGAAAGAAAAAAATCATTTCTAGCTAATAAACGACTCCCGCAATTTGGACATGATGATAAAAGTGTGACATATTCAGTTAGTTTTGTTCTTTTCCAGCTATGTGAGCATGATAAACATTTCATCTATTTATCCTTTATTTGATCCAGAGGCGTTTCATTTTTACTCCTTAATTTGAACAGAGTTTGTTACCAACGGCCTTGCTTAACAGGATAAGCTACTTGGGGACTAACCAAGCATTCATTGTTCATAGATATATACTTCTTGGTTTCTTCAGGGCTGTAAACCCGTTTTAGAATACCTGGGTAAGAGTAGATTGCATCTTTAACAAGGGGATCCATTAGCCAAATGTAAGTGTAACTACTGTCCTTATTTGCTCTTCTTGGCTCTAACATTCGGGTCTGACCTATCATTTTTCTGGTAGTCAAATTACTTTTAGCAGTTTCCTCCAGAGCTGGTAACAGAACTTCATAAGCAAATTCCTCGAACTGTTGGCGTTTATCTGCTTTTACGTGATTAAGTATAACCCACATTGGGTCACCAGATGCCGCTACAACTTTTTTGTCTTCACATCCTGTATTCATCAAAGCAAGTAAGAGTGTTAATACTATTGTATATCGTTTCATTTTCTTCTCCTTTATTTGAGCCAGAGGCGTTTCATATA
>CAYRYZ010000070.1:0-4543 GCA_964428745.1 uncultured bacterium
GCAAACTCTTTCGGTATCGGTTTGATATCAAGAAATTCATTTCCACTGCTCAATACTTCAGCAGTTTCACCGATAAATATATAGGAAATATCCACAGGGACATTCCGATCTCTTTGCAAATGCTTTAGATCAATGCGAACAGGAAGGTCGCTCTTTTCAAAATAAGCAGTATTTATAATGAGGTTGCCCCCAACTGTATCTGTCATAGACAGGCTCATGCCTTTATCACTAAACATCTCACTTTTTGGAAGTGCCATAGACATATCAATGACAGGATAATTTAAAATTAATTCAATAGCCTTGGTTCCCTTTGGCGGATAGACCATAATATGGTCGGCTTCAATCTCGGTATTTAAGGGGTTACCCTGATTCGATTGCAGTTTTGCCATCAGTTTACCCGAGCCTTGGGTCTTATCCCAGGTCCACATTCTTACAAAGGCCATTCCATCTCGTGTATTAAACTCTTGATCAGGTGCTGGTTTAAAGTAAGGCACTGTACCGGAGACGGGGCCTAGTTCTTTTGTAAGGTCATTATTGTTCCACCCATCTGCAAATGTATTGAGATCTGCAAGGTCAACAGTATTGTTTTTATCATAATCTGATAAATAAGCGATGGTGTATATGTACTCTATATCACTATTCACATTTCCTGCAATATCCGTGAGGCTAACCGACATGGTGATCACATCGCCACTAGTAAAAGGCGGAGTAAGGGTTACATTAATATTGGTGCCGACATTGGTTACTTGAGCTGAGTTTCCAGCAGCATCACCTTGAGCAGATTCAAGCTGAATATCGTATGCAACCACAGCCTCAGTAAGGGTTAAGTCGATCGAAAATGGCGTAAATATAGATATGGGCGAATCTGTAGGTACAGAATTTCCAGAAATAGCAGGTCCCTCTGCATCGACACGAAAACCATTGGATGATACTGGATCTGAGACATTGCCTAACTGATCACGAGCCTTAACGCTAAAAAAGTAATCAGTATTCACCTGTAATAATATTTCGCTAAACGTATGGGAAGAGTCATCACCAACATTTGTCCAGTCTACAATATCATTGCCAAGGGCTGACGTACCCAGTGCAACCTCATAATAATCAATTCCATTTAAATCATAGAATCCAGTCCAATTGGCGCTCGCTGTGGTGCTGTCTTTTAACCACGCCAGATCAGCCTCTAAGCCATCTGCAATAGTTCCTACAGTCGGTGGAACCAGGTCGATCGTAATACTACTTGATTTAGCTGATATTTCATTACCCACTCCATCGATCGCGTAGATCGTTCCAAAATAAATATCGTTATTGCCTAGATCTAAATCTTTGACCGTAACGCTATCCAGGGATTCAGTATTCGTCCGTGGAAGAACGTTGGTTGTTTCTTCACCGGTTCCAATACTGACCTCATAATGATCGATACCACTTAAGTTATCTGAGAATCCGCTCCAGGTGTAAGTAATGCTTGTGGTGTCAGATTGGAAAGGCGCTAGAATTGATACGGTTCCAGCAACAGGGACTGTATAGTCCATTTTGAATCCATCGGCAGTCGTGACTTCTGATGTAAACCCAACGCGATCAGTGACACGGGCACTGGCGAAATATTCTGGACCTTCTACCAATTCTGAAAGATCAAACACTCCAACACTATCTGTTCCTAAGTACCAGTTCAATACATCTTTTTCACCGGCAGTTGTTCCTAATGAGTACTCATAGTTTGCCACGCCAGAATTATCAATCACATTGATAATGATCCTACCTGTACCTGCAGCGCCGTACCAGTCTACATCCGCATCGGCGCCATCCTGCATGGATGCAATCTCTGGTTTTTGCGTATCAATGAACACGCCATCTGTTTTGATCGTTTGTAGGATATTTCCACCGGAGTCTTTAATGCGAACACTTGTATAGTAGGTCACACTATTGACCAGTTCAAGTCCCGTCACTGTTACCTTAGTATCCGTACCATTATTTGTCCAATCCTTAATGTTATTGGGAAGCGTATCACCGATTGCAAACTGATAGGTATAGATTCCCAGTGAATCATCGTTATAAGGGAGCCATTGAGCCGATAGGGAAGAAGTGATACTACTGTAATCAAGCTCATTGGTTAATGACAGTCCATCCACGATACCGCTGGCAGCTAGAGATTTTCCAGCATAAGGACTCTCATAGGCACCTATATCTAAGATTGAGCCAAATGGGTTCGGTCTTGAGTTCCCTTTAAGGTCGATCGTTGGTGCGATATAAGTCTCATTTGTAATCGAAGTAAATTTTGGGGTTGCTCCACTAAGAAGGAGGGATTCATAACTCAAGTTAAAATCACCTTTGGCGCTATCTATAAAAGCAGGATCTCCTGATAAATTTCCAGTATTGGTTGTAAAGGTCAATAGATCCGGGCACTCAGTGCAAAAACTATAATGGAGATCAAAATTACTAGTAGGGATCGCAGCGTTAGCCGTACCAATAATAATGGAATTAATTACCATCGGTTTATATAATCCGTTGCTATACATGGATAGTCCATTTGCTGATAAGCTATCGATCATATTGATATTCATGGCATTAAAAATTTCTGTTGAACCAATGATCTCATCTGATTTCCCAATAAAAACATTGGACCCTTGAGTTCCAGTGTTTAGGGTATTTCCCGATATAAAGGCGTTCTCAATATCAAGTCTTGATCCATACTCTAAAGAGATACCCCCACCAAACATGTCTGCTGAATTATCCTGAATATAGGTTCGGGCGATATCGACCTTGGATGAGTTGATGTATAGACCACCTCCAGCACCTGAGATTGATTTGTTATCGATCAGATTAACCCGTTTCATAGCAGGGACAACAGTAAGATCTGCTAATCCTTCAACAGCAATTCCACCGCCGTGACTCTCCGCTTGATTATTTAAGATCTCTACATTTAGTAATTCAGGTGTTCCACCTCCCAATATATATACACCGCCTCCTTTACCTGTGGTGGTATTGCCAGTGACCACCGCATCGGTAATACGAGAATTACAATTATTACAGCTAATACCGGCTCCACCAATGCTGGCTTTATTATTATATACTTTCAAATGTTTTAATCTTGGACTGGAATTTTCAATCCGTATTCCGCCTCCAGCGGTAATTACGGTATACCCATTGGTTAACGATAATCCTGTCAAGACTGAGGTTGAGTCTTCCCCTGAAATAAAGGTGGCTGCACTGCTGGACTCATCTGCATTGATGACAGTTGAATCAATATAGGCTGTATCACCAGTGGTAAGGAATAAAGAGCCCATAACGATTTTCTTTCCCGTAAAATTGATACCGCCCATATACGTGCCAGGATAGATCAATACTGTATCAATATCCTTACTGGCTGTGATCGCATCCTGAATGTATTCAAAATCACCTACGCCGCCGCTCGTATCTGGCTTAACGGTCCACACGTTTCCTTTAATTGGCGAAGCACTGGCTCCCAATGATTTGGGACTAATGTTGTAGGCGCCATCCACAGCTGCAACCTTGAAATAATAGGTGGTGTCATTGATCAATGGTTGAATTATTAATTGTGAATCGATTGGATTATCCGTGGAGTCCATGAGCGATGTAGGATCTGGGCTGGTATCATAATAGATATAATATTTGGCCACATCCGCATCGGGGCTGTTGATCCAGCCCAAGGTAACCTTTCGGTCGCCTGGTAAGGCCGCTAACCCTGTTGGTTTAAGCGGTAATTGTTTATCATTTAAATTCGCAAAATTGTTGCTCTGACTAAAGAAGTTTGCCACATTGCCCGTTGAATCATAAACGGCATCGGGAGAAGGAAGTACGGTTAATAATTCGTATCCACTTTGAATACCATTGGTTTTAATTCCTAAGGAAAAAGTACTATCACTCACCTTTGTAATTCCATCAGGAAAAGGAGAGGGTAGACTAGCAGTTCCACCGGACATAGATAGAATAAAATCAGCAAAACTCAGCTCACCCGTACCCTGCGAGGTACTGTATACGGGCTCACTAAATTTTACATCAACTGTTTTATTGCTGGCTGCAATGTTGACCGATACAATGATTGGCAGGGCCTTATCATGGAGATTTAAGCTACTAAGGTTTTGAGCTGTTTTAGCCACATTGCCCGTTGCATCATAGATCGAATTTTCAATCGGAAGAATGGTCAAGACTTCATTTCCATCTGGCGTACCCGTGATCGATAAACCAAGGGTATAGGTGTTGGTTGAATCCGTAAGGGCGATGCTGATCGGTGTTGCATTATTTAAGGTGGCAACTCCACCGGTCAATGTTAATACAAAATCACCGACCTCTAATTCACCGGTGCCATCTGATGCCTTGAAAACTGGATTGCTAAAGCTAACATCGATTGCACTGTTATCCGCTGCCAAGACTAGCGAAGCGAAGGTTGGCGCTGTCTGGTCGATTAACTGAACAGTATTTACAGCCTGCAGTGGGCTGGCCACATTGCCCAATGAGTCATACACCGCATTATATTGGATCTGGACTGTAATGACTTCAAATCCATTGACTTTACCAGTGATATCCA
>CAYRYZ010000071.1:0-4460 GCA_964428745.1 uncultured bacterium
TTTGTTAAAACACAAAAAATGATCCTATTAAAGTAGCTTCGACCTCAATTAGGCAGTTATGAAGCTTTTTCATCTTTATTTTTGTTCTCTCTTATTTATTTTGATCGGCTGTGGACCTGAGTTACAAACAGTTGTTAATCGGGATAAATACAATCGAATCATCTTAGAAGCTGAGCTTAAAGGTGAGGCAGATACACTATGGAGTAAGATTTATTCTTACCATTATGTTGGACCACTCTCTCCTTCTCAATCAAATCAAGTAACTGACGTTACAGTTGATGATAGTGGTAATGCGGCCTGGGGAACTGAAGAAGAGCCAGTCGAAGCTCCTATTGAAGAAACGCCTGCGGAAGCTGACTCACTCGCACCAAAACAATATATTATTACAGTTGATAGTACCAAAAAGACCTTCTCAAGCTTTGCTAAAGGTAATAAGGAAGGCGAGTGGAAAACATGGTATCCGAATGGGATGCTAAAGTCAGAATATTTTTATCAGAAAAATCAAATTGAGGGACTATATAGCTACTATGATAGTTTAGGGATCGTAACAAAAACTGAGACCTATAAAAAAAGTATTCTAGAGGGGGTTACAAGCGACTTTAACGAAAATGGAGCTTTAATTAAAACTACTGATTACAAAAAAGGTATTGTAACGGGTTTTGTAAAAGAATTTTTGGAAGGTGTAGTTCTATTAGAGCAAAAAACATATAAAAAAGATAGTTTAGATGGAGAGTGGACAAGTTGGTATGACAACGGAACACAAAAGGTTGTTCGTTTATATAAAAATGGTACCCCTATCGGTAATTGGATATTTAATGACCAAAAGGGAGCGTGGATGCGTGAAGAACAATATAAAAAGGGACTCGCGCATGGTATCTGGTCATTTTATGATAAAGCAAATGATAAAGTTTTCCAATATTATACAATGGGAAAACTGATTGCTGAATATACGGAAGCCAAATGGCCAAATGGCCAGCTCAAAGAAGTCCCTTCATTTAAAAATGGTTTACCGGATGGAACTTGGATCGGTTATTGGGCAGATGGTTCAACGCGTTATACGATAGATTATAAAAAAGGTGATAAGGATGGGAATGAACTTCGATATGATTCAACAGGTGTTCTTATTTTTGAGGTGAAATATAGCAAGGGGATTCGTAACGGAATTGAGAAAGAATATTTTAGTAATGGGCAGCTAAAACGTAGTGCAAAATACAAGGATAATAAACTTAACGGCAAAACTGAATATTTTGATTCGTTAGGCGTGAAATTAGAAACAATTGCCTATAAAGATAGTTTGAGAGACGGAAAAACGACTATATGGTGGCCTAATGGTGAACCTCATAAACGTTTCACCTATGAAAAAGAAATATTAGAAGGTAAATATGAAGAATGGCGGGCTAATGGCAACCCTTATTTGCGTTTCACCTATGAAAAAGGAATATTTGATGGTGAATATGAAGAATGGTGGCCTAGTGGCAAACTTTATATGCGCTTTAATTATGAAAAAGGAATATTAGATGGTAAATATGAGGAATGGGACAGTCTAGGAGCTGATATTGTTAAAGGATATTATGTTCAGGGTACACGTGACAAAAAATGGCTCTACTATGATAGCGAAGGACGGCGAGATAAATTTATTTTCTTAGAGATGGATTCTTTAATTACAGATTATGAATTCAAGTACTACCCAAATTGGCAGATAGTAGAAGAGCCCGAGTTCAATGATCGTGGCTTATTTGATGGAAAATGGGAATCCTTTTATATTGATGGAGCAACTTCAAAAAAGTATCAATACGATGAAGGTAAAAAAGATAAAGTTTGGCAATCATATTATCAAGATGGTCGGCGTGACAACTATACCTTCTATGATCAAGATTCTTTAGTCACCAATTATGATTTTAATTACTATCCCAACTTACAGATCATGGAAGAACCTCGTTTCAGTAAAGATGGCCTTTTTGATGGAAAATGGGAAGCATATTATGAGGATGGACAGATCAAGAAAACGTTTGGCTATGATCAAAACAAAAAAGATAAAATATGGTTCTCTTACTTTAACGATCAACGTCGCCAAAATTATACCTACTATAATCAGGACACTTTAGTCACCGATTATGATTTTAATTACTATCCCAACTTACAGATCATGGAAGAACCTCGTTTCAGTAAAGATGGCCTTTTTGATGGAAAATGGGAAGCATATTATGAGGATGGACAGATCAAGAAAACGTTTGGCTATGATCAAAACAAAAAAGATAAAATATGGTTCTCTTACTTTAACGATCAACGTCGCCAAAATTATACCTACTATAATCAGGACACTTTAGTCACCGATTATGATTTTAAATATTATGATAATCTAAAAATCGTTAAGAATCCCGACTATTATGATTTTGAATATTATATGAACCTAAAAGTGGTTGAAAAACCTCGAAATGATAATCTTCAAATTGTCGAAGAACCTAAGTTTAGTAAGCAAGGCCTTTTTGATGGAAAATGGGAATCCTTCTATGAAAATGGCGATACATGGAGAACTTTTTATTATAATGAGGGAAATAAAATCAAATTATGGTCGGTCTTTTATGATTCAACAGGTACAAGACAATCTGAAACCAATTACGAAAATGATTTAAAAGAAGGTATGTACTATCAATGGTATGAAACGGTAAAAGAAGATTCCAAAGAAGAAGGACTATATGTTGAAGATAATAAACATGAGATTTGGGCATACTGGAATGAATTTGCTGAAAAAAGATTAGAAGTCTGGGAGCTCGGTGTTCTCCTCCATTCTTATAAATATGAATATTATGAAAATGGACAAGTTAAAGAAGAGCCATCTTACATTAATGGGAAAATGCATGGAGACTGGGTTCGCTACTTTCCTAATGGTGATATAAAAGGTACTCGAGTATTTAGAGAAAATCTAAAAGAAGGATTATGGTTGGAATATCATCGAAATCCACCTGGCAAAAGCGATGATATACTTGCATGGCAGGGAGAATATATAGCAGATATGCGTGAGGGTAAATGGGAATGGTTTTGGTTAAATACAAACCTACAAAGATTAGAGATTTTTAAGAATGATGAAATCACATTGCAAGAATGTTATGAACGAAAAGATGGCGTGAGTAAAAGAGAATGCCTCGAAGTTAGATAAATACTATTATATATTTATTCTAGCGCAGAAAAATATCGTCTAGCTTCAACCATTACTTTCCCGGATAGCAACACAGAGCCCAATACTGTTGGAATGGCCATAATTGCATACATCCCATCCACTAAATTAATGACAAACTCAATAGTTATCATTGCTCCGATGACGATCGTAACAATATAAAAGCATCGATAATAAAAAATACTTTTTGTTCCAAAAAGATAACCACTGCACTTACTTCCATAATATGAATAGCTCATCATAGTAGAAAGACTGAATGTGAGCACGGCAGATAACAATAGAAACTTCCCAAATCCTCCCAATTCTTTGATAAATGCGGTTGTCGTCATAGTGACACCATTCAAACCTTCTTGTTCCCAAACTCCTGAGGCTAATATCACCATTGCAGTAATCGTACATACCACAATAGTATCGATGAATGGTTCAATCATAGCAACGAGGCCTTCACGAACTGGTTCTTTCGTTTGTGCCGCACCATGAGCCATATCTGATGTCCCAAGCCCAGCCTCATTTGAAAAAAGAGCACGTCTAACACCTGCTATGATCACAGAACCAACAGCCCCTCCCATAACAGCATCGCCCGTAAATGCGTCATTTATAATCAAACCAAATAAGGATGGAATCTCAGATAAGTGGTTAAAAATAACTAGTAACCCTGAAAAAACGTATAATAAAACCATAATTGGTACCATATACGACGCAACTTGCCCAATACGTTGAATTCCTCCAAAGATGACTATTGCGGTTAGTATGGCCATAATAACACCTTGAACAAAGTTTCCCATCATTACACTTTCTGAAAACCAACCATAAGGAATAAAGATTTCATTTCGTATGATATCTGCCAATTGGTTGGATTGAAACATGACTGTACAGCCAATCAAGCCTGCCAAACTAAATAAAATAGAGAGCGGTTTAAATTTTGGTCCTAAACCATTCTCTATATAATACATTGGACCACCTTGGATATTACCTTCATCATCTTTTCCTCGGTATAAAATAGATAATGTACATGAAAAGAATTTGGTAGACATGCCGACAACTGCACTGACCCACATCCAAAACAAAGCTCCAGGGCCACCCATCTGTATCGCAATAGCAACTCCGCTAATATTCCCTAATCCTACAGTGCTGGCTAATGCACTGGAAAGGGCTTGAAAATGTGTGATTTCTCCGGGATCTTTTGGGTCGTGATAGCGTCCAAGTAATATGTTTAGTCCATGTCCAAAGTATTTGAATGGTACAAATCGGCTATATAATGAGAAAAATATTCCACCACCTAATA
>CAYRYZ010000072.1:0-4331 GCA_964428745.1 uncultured bacterium
CTCTTTATCGTTTAATGTATCCACATTCAATCCTGTATATGTATCTCCTTGGAAAGTAAATACTGCCTGGCGGGATTGTGATTTATTGAACGGGAGTTTCCAATTTTGATATCTCTCCCAATTTAAAATTGATAGATTTTCGCTTATGCCCATTAGATTCTGCAAATCGCCCGGTTGCGATTTTTTAAGAATAGTAACTAATTCTTTTGAATCATCTAAAAACTCAGGAAGTGTTGAAACAAAATCATGTGCGTTACATTCTTTACTAAGTTTTTTTGCTGGAGATAAAACTGTAATCATATTTATTGTTTTCTAATTATTTATTAATTGAAAAAATGCAGCAAATTTTATCACTTGCTCATTGAGAATAAAAGTGAATTCTGTCAAGATTGATAAACCTGATTATTTATCTTATCTATACCTTTTTCAAGTATTTGATCAAAAATCTCATCTAAGATCGTTAGCCGCTCAATCTCAGACCGTGTTGATATTAATAATAGTTCAACTTCATGTGGCAATTGAATATGTTCTATCAATTCAAAAGAACGTGTTTTTTGCATGTGCCTTTCTATCTCATGTCCCAATCCTAATTGTAAAAGTAATTGTAGATACTTTTCTTTTAGAGCATCAAAAATTTTCATATTTGATTCTGTTATATCTTTTTGAAATTCAATTTGTCCAATATGTAAATCATTCTTAATCGTTTCAGTATGCACTTTAAAAATTCTTTCACCATGTGTGATAATATCCATCTCTCCATTCGAGTATGTTTTAATTACCTCTGAAATGGATAATGAACAACCAAAGTCGACTAATTTATTATCCATGGAAAAAACCATACCAAATTCCTTATCTAAAGATAGGCATTCATTGATAAGAGTTTTATACCGATCTTCAAAAATATGAAGAGGAATTACTTTAGTTGGATAGGCAACAAGTCCTAGTGGAAATAATTTTAATTTATCCATTAAAAACTAAACAACTCCTATAATGCATTTAATAACCGATCAATTTGCTTTGTAGTATTATAAATATGAGTTGAGATTCGAATTGCATTATGATCATCCCTTTGATGCTCATCAATATGCGTCATAATCTTCTTCTCAATGAGAGGCACTGATTCCATTGCATCTAAACCATCCTTTTCAAAAATAGTAGATCCTGGTGCGGAAATATCATCATTCGCCCCACTCAAAATTGTCACACCTTTTACTTGAGACAAGCCCTTCTTCAAGTAATTTGAAAGGTATCGACACCGTTTCTCAATATTTTCTTGACCAATAGTATTAACAAAATCTAAAGCAGTTAAAATGGCAGCTCGAACTGGAAAATCTTTTGTCCCTGGAGGGTCAAATCCAGGATTGCCAGATGTTGATTCTATTGAAAAAACGGATTTCAGGTGGTCACGTGCGTCTTTTCTTACATATAAGAACCCTGTACCGCTAGGAGCCAAAATCCACTTATGTAAACTAACTGCATATGCATCACATCCTAATTCATGAAGATCAATTGGAAACTGACCAACCGCTTGAGCTCCATCAACAAGAGATAAAATATTTTTGGACCTTGCCATAGAGGTTATTTCTTTTACAGGGTAAACATGACCTCCACGGGTAACATGACAAAAGCTCAAAGCTTTTGTTTTAGATGATATAGCATTTGATAAACGATCTACTACATCTGTTTTACTAATCAGTGGACTTGGAATAAATACTTTTTTAACGATTACGCCATCATTTTTTTCTCTGTACATCCAGGGGCGAGATCCTGCTGGATGTTCCTGTGTTGTAATAACAACTTCATCCCCTTGATTCAATTCTATCCCCATTGCTTGAAGATGTAAAGCCTCCGAAGCATTTCGAGTCAGAACAATCTCATCAGAACTAGCACCAAACATATTTGCTAATCCAGGTATCACATTTTTTGAGATCTTTTCCTGAAGATCATGTTTACCATGAAGAGGCTCTTCAGAGATTGACCTATATCCATCTCTAACAGCATTAACTACAACAGCAGGTGGCATACCCAAGCTGGCATTATTCATATAAGTCACCCCGCGTTTAAGTATAAATTGAGATTTTACTTTTCGCCAATTTGTATCACTAGATCCTACTGGAGTAACAAAAGAATCAATATTATTATTTTTTGCAAATACATGGCTGCTAGGTAAAACTGTTGAGATTGCACCAGCTAAGCCAGTTTTCATAAATGATCTACGAGAAAATTTTGATGACTTTTTTTGCATCATTAATTTCTAATCATTTTGGAGGAGTAGATTTCAACCATTGAATTTCCCAATGTAATTCGAGGTTATCATTTGAAAGTGTATATACATCATTAAATACTCCCTTAGGTGCGTTATACGCCATCTCAATGCGATCAACGCCAAATACCTGAGCCATAGTTGAAATTTGATCTTTAGTTTCGCGAATTGAACATTCAAAATGATAAAAACCCTTTTTATTTGTTGGAGTAAAGGAAGCATCAAAAAAATGCTGATTACCATAAATATTCAATATTTTATATATATTTCCTTTTTTAACAACAATCCATCTAGCTCGCTTAGGCTCTGTTTCTCTCTTTATGACTTTATGATCACCATAGAGAGTACCAACGGCATATTCTGTCCAAATGCCTTCAATAGGATCTAAAGAATTTTTGTTTCTATGAAAATATTTTTCATAGGACTTTTGAACTGGAGTTTTTAATTCTGTTTCTTGATCTAATGGTAATTGTGTGCATGCAAAAAATAAAAAAATAATTACAAAGAAAAACTTCACTGAATAATCATTAATCAATTATTAAAAGATCTTATAAGTAAAAATAAGAGTCTCTAACTAATTACATCCGGTACATAATTATAATTTGATTTATCTGGACGTTCGATGCCTTCTTTTAACTTTCTATCAGGTAATTCAATAACCGGGTGGTCAACTTCCTCATATTCTATAAGGCTCAACAAATGACTAATGCAGTTTACCCTTGCTTTCTTTTTATTATCAGACTCAACAATGTTCCATGGAGATACTTCAGTATCGGTGTGTTCAAGCATATTATCTTTAGCTTCAGAATATAAATCCCAACGCTTCACAGATTCGAGGTCCATAGGACTTAATTTCCAACCTTTTGTGCTATCATCAGCTCGTCCTTTAAATCGACTCATTTGTTCATCGGCACTAACAGAAAACCAATATTTCACTAGTTGAATACCTGAACTAATTAGCATACGTTCAAATTCAGGACATGTCTGCAAAAAATTTATATACTCTTTTTCTGTACAAAACTCCATTACATGTTCCACACCTGCTCGATTGTACCAACTTCTATCAAAGATGACAATCTCGCCGCCAGCAGGCAAATGAGTGACATAACGTTGAAAATACCATTGGGTTTTTTCTTTTTCAGTCGGTGCAGCCAAAGCTACAACGCGGCAATGTCGAGGGTTCAAATGTTCTATTATGCGTTTGATTGTGCCGCCTTTTCCAGCTGCATCACGTCCCTCGAAAATAAGGGCAATCTTCTTCTTCTCTTGTATCACCCATTCTTGCATCTTAACCAACTCAATATGCAAGTTTTCAATAGTTTTTTCGTATTTCTTATTGAATTCTTTTTTATCAGACAAAATATTTATCCTAACATTTTATTATTATTGAAAATTCGTTTCTTATGAAATTATATACTTTTTTTAAAACCACCCATACCTAACTAATGATTTATTGGCACGATACGAGAAAAGTGCAGCAAGCAAAATTAATCCAATAGTAACCCAAGAGTCAAATCGCACATAAGTTTGGAGGCCAAGTATAATTGCAGTAATTACTAAAAATAAACAGATAGTAGCTAATTTTTTTCTTTTCACTCTATAGGGTGCAAGTACAGATGCAAAATTCTCTGAATCAGGTGTATCCGAATTATAATTCGACAAAAGTTCTTCAATTTTAGGCTGCAAAGAGAAATGAACATATGATAGTAGACCCGTTAATGTAAAAAGGATAATTGTTTTAATAGCTAACACCCAATTAGTCCAAATTGCACTTAATCCCGGCCCATTAATTACAATAATTACACCAGAAATAAATACTGTAAATTGAAAGATATAGCACCTTACTGCCCCTCTTTGAATAATGTTTTCAAAATAACGATCAGTATCATAATTAAAAGAAGGGCCCATTAATGCTCTCTCATTTACAACGATTAAGTTAAACAATGGTATAGACATAAAGGCAAAGCCCAAAACGTGTGCAAATTTTGCTATGTTATAAATTTGATCCAACTTTATATAACCTCAGTACTTTAATCTAAGAAGATTAAAAAACTAAGGGAAGAAGATA
>CAYRYZ010000073.1:0-4171 GCA_964428745.1 uncultured bacterium
ATTGCGTTCGCAATATCGCTTACTTCTGCTCTAGTTGGTGTTTTATTATTTATCATTGATTCAAGGAGTTGCGTAGCAATTACAACAGGTTTCCCCAAAACACCCGCTATCTCAATAACTTTTTTCTGAGCAAGCGGCACCCTTGCTACATCTATTTCTACGCCCAAATCTCCACGGGCAACCATTAAACCATCAAAAGTATCTGCGATTTCCTCAAGATTATCTAAGGCTTCCCACTTTTCTATTTTTGCCATAACTGGTATTCGTTTTCCAACATCATCCATTATTTTGTGAACCGACAAAACATCTTTAGCACTTCTAACAAAAGAAAGAGCAATCCAATCTGCGCCATGATCTAATGCCATTTTTAAATCAACAATATCTTGATCAGTTAATGATGGAGTATCTAGTGTAATCCCAGGGAAATTCACACCTTTTCTTACTTGTACCTTTCCACCAATCAATGTGATGCATCTTAATATATTAGGAGATGGATTATCGAGGACTTTAAGCTGGACACGACCATCGTCAATAAGAATTTTTGTACCCTTTGAAATATGTGATAATTCAAATTCATTTGAAACTTTAATATGTTTTTCTTTAAGAGTTTTTTCATTTGAGATGATAACATTTTCTTTTTCATCAAGTGAAAACCCTTTGTCAATCTTAGTAATTCTTATCTTTGGCCCTGCAAGGTCAGTTAAAATAGTTGGTCGGGAATTATTATATTTTAAAGATTTTACTAATTGATAAAGTTTTCTTTTGGAGTCATCATCACCATGTGACATATTTAATCGAAATACGCTTACGCCAGCATCAACCATTGATTGAAGCGTTTTTTTATTATCACAACCGGGGCCAACAGTTGCAATTATTTTAGTTTTATTGTTCATGTATTATCAATCAAAATCAATTCACGGAGTGAGGGATTGTTAATCTAAATGGTTGAATATTTGCATTAAATTTTTTCCCAGTTTCACATATCATTTCAAAATGTCCATACATGACACCGAATTCAGTGGATAACGGGCAATAACTAGTATATTCAAATCGTTCTGCCTGTTTTAAATAGGGCTGATTCCCAACGACACCTGGCCCACGAATTTCTTCAATATTCCCATTACCATCAGTGATGTGCCAATACCTACTTTTTAACTGAACTGTATTGCTTCCTTGATTTACTATTTTAATATGATATGAAAAAAAATAGATTGGTTTAGATGGATTAGATCTTTCAGGTAAATACTTTGGTTGTACACTAATATAAATATTATCTGTTATCGTTTTTTTCATTAGGTTTTCTAGGTGTAAAATTACAATCCATTTAATACCAGATTCATATTGATTGTTAGTAATTTTATTGCGTTTTATAACGGGGAAATCAGCCATGAAATATCATATATACATATTGATTATAATAACTACGGTTATTAGTTGTACACAACCACCTAATAATGAAAATATAAAAAATAGAGATTTAGAAATATCAACTAAAGATATATTAGATCATATAAAGTATTTGTCAGCCGATGAGAGGCACGGAAGATTCCCGGGTACAAAAGGATCTAAAGAAACAATAAAGTATATAATTGATGACTTTAAGAATGTAGGCATTCAACCCGCCGGTATCGATGGGTATACTCAACCATTTGATTTTACGACTGGAATACAATTGGTAGGAGTAAACACTTTATCTGTGAATAAAAAGATTTATAATGTTAAAAAAGATTATACACCCCTAGAATTTTCTTCTAATGGTAACGTTTCTGGAGAATTAACATTTGTGGGTTATGGTTATACCATTAATGATTCTATAGACTGGGATGATTACAATAATATAAATGTAGAAAATCGCTGGGTTATGATTCTTCGAGGAGGCCCTGATGGTGATCATCCTCATTCTAAATTTGTTATTCATAACCCACTACGGAAAAAAGCCATGCTTGCAAGAGATAATCAAGCAGCTGGAGTTTTCTTTGTCGATTTTGAAGATAATGGGGAATTAATTCCTTTAAAACATACTCCAAATTCTACAGCCATTGGTATTCCCGTTATTCAAATATCTCGTTCATTAGCTAATTCATTGTTAAATGATAGTTTAGAATCCGTGCAGACAAAAATCAATAAATCCGAATCTCCTTATTCAATGGAAATTGCAACTAATATAAATGCTGTTATATCGCTGGAAAAAGAAAAAGTATCTATACCTAATGTTTTAGGAATCCTACCCGGGTCTCATCCTACATTGAAAGATGAATATATAATTTTAGGTGCCCACTTTGATCATTTGGGTTATGGTGGCAAAGGTTCGGGATCACTTTCTACCGATTTTAATGCAATTCATAATGGAGCCGATGATAATGCTTCTGGTACAGCAGGGATTTTGGAGTTGGCTGCCAAATTATCATCTAAACCAGGTAGTCTTAAGCGCTCAATTATCTTTATGGCATATAATGCAGAAGAAGAAGGGCTCCTGGGATCAAAATATTTTGTTGAAAACCCTACAGTTGATCTTTCAAAAGTTACGGCTATGATTAATATGGATATGATCGGTCGGATGTCCGATAACAAGGTAACTATAGGAGGGACAGGAACGTCACCAAGCTTCAAATCAATATTAGATGAAATTGAATCAGACCATGATATTGTACTGCGCCGCAGTTCAGAAGGATATGGGCCTAGTGATCACGCTAGCTTTTATGTTAACGATATTCCGGTATTGTTTTTCTTTACCGGGACTCATACAGACTATCATAAACCAAGTGATGATTGGGATCATATTAATGCAAACGGTGAAAAACAAATTTTGGATATTGTAAATGATATTATTTATAAAATTGATTCATTTGACAAAAAACTAATATTTACTGAATCTGGGGCAAAAGCGCCAACTCAAACACGGCGTAGCTTTAAGGTCACTTTAGGTATTATTCCATCTTATGGCAGTGAAGTTGAAGGATTAGAAATTGATGGAGCGAGAGCTGATGGGCCGGGAGGTAAAGCAGGTCTTAAAAAAGGAGATATTATTATTGAGATTGGTGGGAAAGATATCAAAAATATATATGATTATATGTATCGCCTTGGAGAGCTAAGGCCAGGCGAAAGTATCAATATTAAAGTACGCAGAGGTGATAGAATAATTGATTTAAAGGTTAATTTGTAATAATTCTTTTTTTGAGTTCATCTCGAAGTTCTAAAACGGCTTTAACATAGTTATCCGCGTGATTATAAGCGTATACAGCTTTATAGACTCGTGCATTATTTGATGGATTTGAAACAGGATAACCATTCTTTACAAGATAATTCCCAACACTAGCAAAAACATCTGCCCATATATAAGGTTGCCTTACCCCATCACTATTTCCATCGATTGCATACGTATTAAAACTTGAAGGTATAAACTGACCATAACCAAAAGCACCAGCATATGAACCTTTAATGGAATGTGGTGGGATATTATCTTTGTAACAGAACGCTAGATATGCAATGAGTTCTTTTTGTGCCCATTTTGAACGCCCGGGCATTTTCGCAATTTGCGTATATAGTGAATTGAAAACCGTGAATTTCCCTTTATGTCGGCCAAAATTACTTTCTACTCCAACAATACTTAATATTAAGACGGCATCAACTTTTATATTATTTGAAATATCCTCTAAGGTTTTTTGATGTTTTTTATAAAAAACACTTCCTTCATTTATTCTAGACTCTTTTACAAACAGTTTTCGATATTCTGGCCAACTTTTCTTTTCATATGGTTTAGCAAAACGTTCTAATATTTTATCATGTACTGTTATTCCTGAATGAGAAAATGTTTTATTTAAATATTCTTCAGGAATACCCATTTTTAATGCATCAGATCGGATAGATGAAAGCACAGGATCATCTTTACCTAAAAGTAAACCAAATATTAATAATGGAATTAATTTACCCATTCAGCAATAAAAATATTAGTGTCGCCATTTTTTTTCTGGTTTCGATTTGACGCAAAAACAAAGTATTTACCATTTGGGCTAAACATTGGGAAACCATCAAAACCATCAAAAAATGTAATTCTTTCCAAGTTAGTTCCATCTGTATTTACTGCCCATAAATCAAAATCTCGCCCCTTTGGGTCAGCCATATTTGAGCAAAAAACGATTCTTTCATCATTGGGAAAAAAGTATGGAGCAAA
>CAYRYZ010000074.1:0-4054 GCA_964428745.1 uncultured bacterium
AAGTTGATATACCAAACCTTTTTGCAACACTAACTCCACCTTTTACGATACATTCTGCTCCGAAGTAAAGTAGAGTAGAGCCGATTAGAAGTGAAAAAATACTATTAAGCATAACTATAAATACAATTTGTTTTCATTAATATATTCCCATACTTGCTGCGTCACCATATATCTGATAGTTTTTCCTTCAATCCAACGTCTCCTGATTTGTGTTGAAGAAACTTCAATTCGAGGAATATTAGCAAATTGAATTTTTGCTAATATTTTATTGTCAATATCACTGGGTCTAAATCCTGGTCTAATAGCAACAATAATTTGACATTCATCAAGAATTTGTTCTGAATTACGCCAAGAATGAAATGTTTTTAAAGAATCACTACCTATTAAATAAAATAATTTTTTTGAATCAGTTCCTGTTTTTTTCTTATAATCAATAATTGTATCTATTGAATAAGAAACTCCCCCTCGATCTATTTCTATTTCAGACATCACAAAATTAGGGTTTTCTTGAATAGCAATTTTGACCATTTCTTTACGTAAATCAACTGAAGAAACCGTAGATCGATCCTTATGCGGTGATTTATAAGCTGGAACAAATACAATCTGATCAAAATGCTCAGCTTCATATATTGTTTGCGCCAAAATTAAGTGACCAAGATGAGGAGGGTCAAATGTTCCTCCAAATAAACAAATTTTCACTCTATTCTAACTCAAGTCTATCTAAAACACGTTTTTGGATAAACCATTCGTCTACTAGATCATCCATATTAATTTTTTCTATAAATGACCGTTTTTCATCATAGTATTTTTGAGCTTCTTCAAATTCATTGCGATATATATAACAAGCAATTGTTTTCATATGCGCTAATTCATTGTATTCTGAATCGTAGTAAAGATCGACAACTTGTTTAAAAGCGATTAGTGCGGATGTGTATTCTTCCATTTTAATATATAGAATGCCCGTGTCATAAGCTTTTCGAGATAATTTATTTCTTAAGATTTTAATATTGTTTTGAGCTTCTTCACGTTTATCAGAGTTGGGATAATCATCAATAAACTCCTGAAGCTTCTCAATAGCTTTTTCACTATAAGTTTGGTCTCTAAAGTACTTTGGGGATAATATTACATAACTTTCACAAATTCTGTACCTTGCTTTCTCGACATATGGACTAAATGACATCCGTCGAATTAACCTATCGTACTCTGCAATGGCTAACAATCTATCTCCCATATAATAATATGTTTCACCCAGATAAAAAAGCGCATCATCTCCAAGCTCTGTATGAGATGCTCCAATTACAACAGTATTGAAATGATCTTGAGCTCTAACATATTTTTTATTTGATAGTGCTAATTTTCCTTTTTCAAACTCTGCATCATAATCAATATCTCGAATAAACTTATTACTCGAACATCCATAAAATATGATAGAAAAAGAAAAGAAGATCGCAAATAATCGCATTAATGATTTCTTTCGATAAAATTATTAGCCGAGAATTTACCACTCATAACTGATTTTAACACCCTGTACTCCATAAGTATTTTGCATATTGGAATAGAAACGAACCTTAGGAAATAAATCATATTTTCCTTTAGACTTTAAGCCAGCCTCAAGTCCACTAAGTAAATGGTTGAGCATCAATATAGATAAAGTATTTTTGGCATGATACTTTAAGATATTACTATCATTGCGTAAATCGCGATAATAATCTTTTTGCTGTGTTAAAATAATAGATTCTACATTACCTTTTTTAATTGTATACCATTTACCAACATCGTCAAAGGGATTATCGAAGGGATCATCCCATCCACCAACGAATTGATCATATTTACCAATATTTTCGTAAAAGTCGCGATCACGTATAACAAATATTTCATTCCATGAATAATTATTCTTTAAATAGGCTAATTGATCCGTATAGTAGTAATCGCCATTAATAAGGATTTGCAATTTATGGGTTCCTACAAGAACTTCTTCCCATCGACCAGGGAAAATAGATTTAGTATTATTATACCATCTTTCTAATGTCCAATGTTTATCAGCAAATGTTTCAAAATCTTTCCTTACTTCCTCCCCTCTTTTATTGTAATCTATCATCAAGGACAATCCAACTATTTCAAAGGTTAAAAATGTTAAAGATTTCCATATTGGATCATTATTTTGAAACTGACCCCAACCTGGGATAATAAAGGATTTAATCATAGCATTTGATGGATAGTTAATCGTATCTCTGTTAACATGGTAATGATTTAAATCATAAAGATTCATCTGAGCTGTGGCAACATTAATTAATATTACTAATTGAATAATTCTTTTCATTTTAAAATCCAAAAAGAACACTTAAATAATAACGTCCTTTTTTTCCATAATTAATTGGAATTCCATCTCCAATATCCATAGTAAATTTATCTATTCCTTGGTGATATTCAAGACTTAGTGAAGTTGGGTAATTATAAAATGAATATCCAGACAAACGCCATTCAATACCTCTTGAGCGTTTTAGTGAATATTCAGATTCATTTCTATTCCACGCATCTCCAAACTGACTAATAATACCTAAGGTAGAATGTTGAAGCGTAAACCAACCAATAGGGAAATGCTTTTCGCGAAATAATGGAATCCTAAAACCTAAATCATATATCATCATGTTACTACCTTCAATACTATAATAGGGATATCCTTTCAAACCAGGCATTCCTCCACCAAAGAAATGAAAAAAAGAGTCAACTTCGGCATCACTAAGCCATCCAAGTTGTCCTTTAGCTGAAATCGTCCAACGATTTGAGCCAGGTATTTCCCACAAATATTGACCAGTGATATTTCCTCTTATGAGATTGTGATCCTTAAATTTAGATATCAAAGTTCCGGAGTTGGAAAGATCAATGCCATCTATAAATTCATTCCACTCATTTGCTAATGACAAATTCAGATTAAAACCCACTGGATTGATATTTTGATCTATTCTCCTTTTATAACGTTTTAATTGCCAATCAAAACCGATTTTCTTTCCGTTGAAATAATCATAAGCAATTCCTGATTGGATTTGAGGTTGTCCTATAATATTCTCTTTGATAGAAGCTCTATATCTAGACCAACTACCATATATTTCTAATTCAGTTCCATATATTGGCAATTTTATACCACTTCGAAATTCAATAAGACGAAATTTTAAATTATTATCAATTTTGTAAGCAGAGTAAACTGATTGATCTTCAATGTTCCTGGTCAAATAGAAAGTTTCAAAGAAAAGCGTTGGAAAAAGATGTCGATATTCAAAAAGGAAGAACAAATCCAGATCTCGATGCGCATTCATTGAAGCTCCACCCATGATAGAAACTTTATCCAAAATCTCAGAAGAATAAAAATATATTCCTGGTTTAAATGTACCATAATCAATGGTAATCCTTGGCATAGTCATCATAGGGGGAAAATGATCATTATATTTTTTTGATTCAAAATTATTTTCACTATTCATTGGTGCAGGCAAATTATTATTTCTTTGAAAATATAGTGGAGAATATCCTACATCAGAATCATCAATCATCTTAATTGAATCCAAAATGGCTATATTATATTTGCCATTTTGATAAAGCGAATAAGCGATTTTGCCACTTTCATGTATATCTGGCATAAATGCACCACCAAGAACATTTGTTAAATATCCTTGATTTTTCTCTCCAATAAAATAGAGATTAAAAATTCCTGAGCGATCATCAGTGTAAACCATTTCACGACCTAGAAAATCACTCTGTCGCTCATCCCACAAGTTACTGTTCAATATTGATCCGGTAGTGCTATCAGATAAGTTTAAATATAATATATCTCTAAAATGGTTGGTTGTTATATCATATACAATATGATTTGTTTCAATATCATAATTTAACCCACCAATGATTTCTTGATCTGAATAATCAGTTAATTGCTGCGTTAATTTAGATTGAAGATCAATCATATAGATATTTTGAGTACCATCATAAGTCGCCATAAAGAATAGAGTGCTATCTACTTCATTAAAAACTGGCGAAAAAGCTCTCGAATCATAAGTAAGTCTTC
>CAYRYZ010000075.1:0-4021 GCA_964428745.1 uncultured bacterium
ATCCCATGTCTAGAATTCTCAATCGAATTCCAATCTAACAAACTCATTTACCAAATGGACTATTTGGTATGAGAGTGGTCAGAAAGAATCAGAGGTAAATTACAAAAACGGTCAAAAAGACGGTAAATCGACTTGGTGGAATAAGAAAGGTCAAAAAGTAAAACAGAAAAATTACAAAAACGGTAAGTTAGATGGCAAATTGATTGAGTGGTTTCAATTCAATGGTCAGATAAAAAGAGAGGAAAATTACAAAAACGGTAAGATTTGTATTAATGAATGTTAACTAACCAATCCTACCTCGGAAAGGGTTCAACAGATAAGAAACCAACATTTCCCCACTAAAATCTCAAAGTTCGAGGTCAATTACTATATTATTGAATGAATTTTAATAGTATCATTAAAAGTAGTTCAATAAAAACTACTCGTTATGTTAGCAATCCTTATTAATAAATAAGGCAATGATATCTGCACTTTTTTTTGCAATGCTGTCTGGTCTTTCAATAAGGATCATGCTGTCTTTGGTTAACCAAAAATGGGCTTCAACTTATCATCACACTATGTCTTACAGTTTATTACCTGTAATAACATTTATTATCACTAAAGTTATTTCAGGAAATATAGCTTTATCTCTTGGTATGATTGGTGCATTATCAATTGTCCGATTTAGGACTCCTGTTAGAAATCCATTTGAATTAGTTATGTTTTTTGCCCTAATTACGATAGGTATAAGCATGTCTGTTGATGTTAAATATGGTCTTTTGTTGGTGGCATTTATAGATTTCACAATATTAGCTTCATATATATTTGAGGTTGTCGCCAAGAGATTTGATTTTCATATTTTTTCATTATCTTTTGACGAGGGAGATTCTAATAATATTATTGAAATTCAAGCTGATCAGCAGATTGATATATTGCATGATAATAAGTGTTTATTGCAATATGTTACTGATAAAAAAACACAAGATTTTCATTATAGATTAGCTTCAAAATCTAGAAAAGATATAGAAAGAATTAGAAGTGAGGTCGATCAACATAAAGGAGTCTTAAATATAGAAGTAAGATTTTATTAAGACTATTGAAGTTATGCAAAATACTTCAAATAAAATAAAATTAATTTTATTTACAGTACTAGCATTAATTTTATTATCACCTAGTGTTCTGGCAAATAAATTATCTTGTAGCACAGATAGTATCGATAAATTTATTGAAGCTGAAAATATTATATTTATCGATATCTCTACACACAAAAGTAAAAAATGGCTTAAAAATTATCTTAAAGCATACAAAGATCCCAGATCGATACAAGAAAAATATAAAAAGAAATTCCTGGCAAATATAGATGTACAATTTGATAATGAATTAGAATGTACTTTTCCTTCTAAAATTCGAATAAATGGTGATCATAAAGACCACCTAGATAGCGCGCCTCCTATAACAAGTCTTGATGTCGAATTACTTGCCGGGAATATCAACTCTGTTATTAAATTTAAACTGTTCATTCCGCATACAAAAGGAGGTAACAATGAGGTATTTTCAACCGCTCTATTAAAAGAATTAGGATTTTTAGCACCAAGAACATACCATGTGCCTGCTGTCTTCAACGGTCTTGAGACTACCTTTCTTTTTCAAGAAAAAATTACAAAAGAATTTATTGAGTTAAATGACTTACGTGAAGCTCCTATTCTAGAAGGAGACGAGAGGTTTTTATTTGATAATGACATAGTTGCGTTTGACAGGTTTGGATTGGCAAGAATTATAAATAATGAGTGGGCAGAAAAAGGATATACAAGCTTAAATATTTCTAAAACAGCTTTAACACAACTAAATAAAGCCTATCTGGAATATTTGTCTGGAAAACATATTTATACAAATCTTAATGATAGGTTTTTGAATCTTAACACTTTATCAAATGAGAACTCTATAGACAAAGATAGAGAGTTTAAAGCTATCTTAGTTGCGATAGGTGCTTCACATGGCCTTCGACCGCATAATAGAAGTTTTTATTATGACCCTATTTATAGACACTTTAGTCCTATTTATTATGATGGGGATTCAACAATTACCAATCTATCCTTTTGGCGTAACTATAACTCTCCTGGGGACTTGAAGTTTATGTATTTTGGAGATAAGTTAAACAGAGATGAAATAATTGGATCTTCATTTGCACTTAAATCTCTTCACAAATTAAATCAGAAGAATTTTCATTCACGACTAGTAGGTCTTGGATTAAATTATAGCTTAGAAGAAGTAAATGTGATTTTAGATAAAGTAATTGCAAATCTTGAGAATATAAAAAATACTAGCCACACACCCTTCCCACATAAAAATCCTTATATGTCATATTTTTCTATTTACAAAGATGAAGATAAAAAGAAGTTAGTGTTTTCTTCAAAAAGAGAACTTTATGTTGAGATATGTGATTTATTGTTATCAGAGTGTCAGTACGATATGCTTTCAATTAAAGACTACTCTAAGTTGCTAGAGGGCAGATATTCAGATGATAGTGTAAATTCATATATTTTTATTGGAAATAAACAAGAGTATCTTACTGGTATAAATAACCAGAGTCATAAAAAAGAAAAAGAGTTTAATCTTGAAGATGGGTCTCAATTAGTTGTTTATGGTTCTTCAAAAACAATGGTAGATAAAAAAGAAAAAAGAATAGAATTAATTCAAAGCAATATCAGCGACAGATTTTTAATTCATGGCGGCAAGTTAACAGATTGGAGTATTAAATTTATTGGACTTACGGATGGAGCAACTAATAACGAGCAGCGTTTTGATCAAAATTTATTAACAGGGTGTTTAACCTTGCTAGATTTAAGTGTTGAAAATATAAATATTGAAATTAATGGCGCTTTGTGTGAGGATGCAGTGAACTTAGTTAGAGTGGACGGAGATATAAATAATGTTGTTGTGAAAAATGTATTACTTGATGCTGTTGATGCAGATTTTTCTAAGATAATTATTAATAATATAAATATAAAAGATGCAGGGAATGATTGTGTTGATTTATCTTTTGGGGATTATCATATTAATCATATTGATTTGTCTGATTGTAAAGACAAAGCCATTTCTGTGGGTGAAAAGTCAAAACTTAGTATAAATTCAGCCAAAATTTCAAAGTCAAATATAGGGGTAGCTGCCAAAGACTCTTCGGTTGTAAAAGTAAATAATATAAATACTAATTCTACTATCATGTGCTTTAGTGCATATAATAAAAAACAGGAATTTTGGGGTGGCAAGATAACAGTTAAAAAGCATAATTGTCAGGAAAATCAAGTTATGCAGCAAAAAAATTCATTAGTTGAGTTTATAGAATGAGTTTTAGAAAAGAAGAGAAACTTCATATTCATGAAAGCCAATTACTTAATTTGCTAAATTGGGCATACAAGAATGATGGTTACAAGCTTTATGACACTAGGACAGTGTCTTCAACTTATTTTGACAATGATAATATGCAGATGTTTAAAGATTCCGAAGAGGGTTGCGTCCCTAGAAAGAAAATAAGAATCAGGAGTTATACAAGGAAAGAGCACAAAATAGATCAGAGCACATTAGAAATTAAAACCTCATCCATTGAAGGAAGATACAAAACTGGAGATAAGAATTTCGACCTAAGAAAAATTATGACTAATGGTTTTTTTGATAAAGATTATGGGATTTGCAAACCAATAGTGAGAATAAATTATAAAAGAGACTATTATAAAATTCATAATGTAAGACTTACTGTTGATAGGTATATTGAATATATAAAATTAAACTCTCGGGGAAAGGGGGTCTATAAAACACATGATCCAGATATTATTGTTGAAATAAAAGCAGAGGATTTTGTACCAATAGAATACTTATTTAAAAAATTCCATTTTAATAGAATTAGATTTTCAAAGTATAGCAAGGCTATCAATTCATACCAGTATAAATGTTCTAACTAACTATTTAATGTACACCCAAAACTACTCGACCGTAATGGATTATGAGAGATATGAATTAGGCACTGTTTCGCTACTGTCAGGCGAGA
>CAYRYZ010000076.1:0-3898 GCA_964428745.1 uncultured bacterium
TTGGATTATTTTTTCTCTGGCTATTTGAAGTAAGGCCTTTTTCCTCTACTACTCTCTCAGTAATTTGTAAATTCATATAATGAATAAATCATTTTTTATAGAAACCTATGGTTGCCAGATGAATGTAGCTGATTCTGAACTGATTTCAGGTTTACTTTCAACTGATGGTTATAGAGAAACAAAAAATATTAATAATGCAGGTATTATTTTGGTGAATACATGTGCCATTAGAGAACATGCCGAGGATAAAGTGAATTCTCGTCTTGGATTCTATAAACAAATTAAAGAAAAAAACCCCATTACAATTATTGGTGTTTTGGGGTGTATGGCTCAGAACTTGAAAGAAAATATATTAGAATCAAAACCTTATGTTGATATTGTATTGGGGCCGGACTCATATCGAAATTTATTAGATATGATAAAAGCACGAAATAGCAAAGCTTCTCAAATTATTGATACAAATTTGTCTCGGTATGAAGTATATGAAAATATTTCACCGGTTAGAGATGGAGGAGTTAATGCATGGATTTCTATTATGAGGGGCTGCGATAAATTTTGCACGTTTTGTGTTGTGCCCTTTACAAGGGGACGAGAACGTTCACGTAGTATTGAATCCATAGTTGAGGAAGCTGAAAAAGCAGTCAAAGGTGGATTCTCAGAGATTACCCTTTTAGGACAAAATGTAAATTCATACAATCATGATCAGCGTAGGTTTGAAGAATTATTAGCTGCGGTTGCACAAGTACCTTATCTAAAACGTATTCGCTATACCTCTCCTCATCCTCAAGATATGACCCAAGAAGTACTTGATGTAATGTTAAAATATGATAATATTTGTAATTATATCCATTTGCCTCTTCAAGCAGGAAATAATAATGTGTTAAATAGAATGAATAGAACCTATAAAAAGGAAGATTTTCTAACTTTGGTTAGTCAGATTCGAAGAACTTTACCTAATGTAGGACTTTCAACTGATATTATTGTTGGTTTTCCTGGAGAAAATGAAAAAGAGTTTCAAGAAACATTAGATGTCATGGAATTAGTCAAGTTTGATTCTGCTTATACATTTAAATACTCTGCACGTCCTGGAACAAAAGCCTCAGAATTTGATGACCACGTAAAAGAGGATGAAAAACAAAGTCGACTAGAAAGAGTTATTACAACGCAGCGGAAACATACTATGTTTCACAATGAAAATTATGTAGGAAAAATAGAAATGGTTTTAGTAGAAAAAGAAAGTAAAAGATCAACGCATGAATGGGCAGGTCGAACAGATTCGAATAAATGGGTTATTTTTGATAAGTCTAATGTAAATATTGGTGATATTATTCCTGTAAGAATTGATGAAATAAAAGGCATAACACTTCATGGTGAAATTATAAATATCCAGGAAATGGAGGCAGCGTAATGAGATTAGTAAAAATTTTTGGTGGATTAATTATTATGATATTGGTATTGTACTTTTTAATGCGAAATACAAGTTTAGTTTCTGTTGATCTTGTATTTGTACAATATGATAATGTACAGGTTGCAGTGGTTATGCTAGGCGCTCTTGCTGTTGGCACGATAATTGGATATGGTGCCGCTATCACAAATATTCTTTCAAGTAAATCCGAATTACGTGCTCTAAAGAATAAGAATCATCATTTATCTAATGAATTAAATGATTTACGTAATGCGGCAATTGATGAAGAAATATATCATTCTGAAGATAAGGATGAATAAGATTGATTTATATTCTCGTAAGTCTTGCTGTGATTATCGGTGGATTTTTTATTATATATCTATTTAAACCGAAGAAAAAAAAGCGTACTGATTCAATTTATACAAATGCATTAAATGCAATGGTGCGTGGCGATACAAGAATAGCTTTAAACCACCTTAGAGATGTTGTTAAACAAGACTCAGACCATATAAATGCATATTTGCAAATGGGGAACATATTAAGGCAGGATAATAATGAACAAGCTGCCATAAAAATACATCAATCTCTTATGGTCCGGCCAAATCTTAATAATGAGATTAAATTAGATATCCATAAAGCTTTAGCTCTGGATTTTGAACAAATTAATGATTTATCTAGATCTCAACAAGAAGCTGAATTAGTACTAAAAATTGATAAAAAAAATCAATGGGCTAATGAGTTTTTATTAATGATTTTTGAAAAACAGAAAAATTGGGATATGGCAACTCAAATCTCAAAAATACTGCAAAGGCTTAATAAAGAGAAGAATCCAACTCAAATCTCGAAGTTTTTAGTTTTTCAAGGCATGGATAAACTAGAAAAAGGTTTAGAGATAGAAGCAATTAAGCTATTTCAAAAGGCAGTTAATACTTCTCCAAAATATAGTTTATCTTATTTGAAGTTAGGAGATTATTATGCTGAAAAGCGTGACCTAACAAAAGCTATTGAAAATTGGGAAAATTTTGCTCTTTACAATCCTGAAGACAGTCATACTATTTTTTCTAAAATTGAATCTGCTCTTTTTGATTTAGGTAGATTCAGCGAGGTTGAGAAATTCTATAGACGTATTTTAAACAATGATCCAGTAAATCTTACTGCACTAGCAAGATTGGCAAATGTGCTGGAAGAAAAAGGTCAACATAATGAGGCACTAAGTCTTGTTGATGAAACTTTGGCAAATAATCAATCATCGGTCCATGTGCACTTAATGAAATTAAAACTGTCTTTACATATATCTAAACCAAATGAATTATCATATCAAATTGATAATATTTTGCAACTTTTATCAGAAAGAAAAGATTAACTTATTTAAATGCTTTTACGTTTCATTATTTTACTATCGTTGACTTCTCCATTTTTTCTTTATGCACAAAATATAGATCTTTATATAACATTGCTCGAAAAAGGTAAAATCAATGATGTTAGAGAAAACCTCCCAGGATTATTAGAACGCTATCCTAATGAAGCAGGTGTTTTTTTTCTTAAGGCTTTAACGTCTAGTAATGGTGATGAAGCGATATCAATTTATGAGAAATTGATATCTAATTATCCTAATTCTGATTATACGCAACTATCAGAAATGAAAATTGGTGAATACCTTTTTGCGAGAGGGCTATATTCTCAAGCAAGTATTCAGTTTAAAAAAACAATAATCAATTATCCTAATGGTGACCATCATCAAAGAGCATTGGATCTTATGGTTAGTTCTTATTTAGCTAGTGGAGAAAATGATTCTGTAAAGATTGCTTTAACAAATATAAAAAATTACTACCCAAGTCTAGATTATAACAAATATGGCATTAGTGGATTAAATACTGTTCCTCGAGAAGCTAAGCTAGTGCGTTTGGATCCAGATAAAATAAGTGACAGATTTAGGAATGCAAAAGTAAAAAGAAAAAAATCAAAAAAAATAACTAAACCTTGGGTAGTGCAGGTAGGTGCATTTGGAAAATATAATAATGCGCAACGTTTAAAAAATCAACTGCAGGGGAATGGGTTCCCAACAGAAGTACATACAATTAATTCCAATGGGAAAAGATTGCATGCAGTTCGCCTAGTACGTTATCAAGAAAAGACTGATGCTGAAAAAATTGGAAAAAAAATAAAGAAGAAATATGGTTTAGATTTCCGGGTAATTTTCAACCCTAAGTAATGGTTTTAATATAAAATTATGGGAATGATTAGGTGGCTGGTGCCCCTCGCGGTCTTCAACACCGTTGTCTTATATATTGTGTAAGAGCTGGGTTCAATTCCCAGGCGTTCCCGCTAAAATTATTTAATTTAAAGGAAAAAAATGAATAAGAAAAAAAAGTTAGTTTTAAAAAAACATCGAAAAAATAAAGCACGAATCAAATCCTTGAAACAAAATTCTTATGCTAAAAAATCTGAAAATTTACTTAAACCATTAGATGCGAAGAAACCTGTAGCAAAGAA
>CAYRYZ010000077.1:0-3883 GCA_964428745.1 uncultured bacterium
GATTACTTTGAACGAATGTGGGATCCGATCATCCTGTATCGCGGTGACCTTGCCATGGCTTGGACGACATATGATTTTCATTTGAATGGAAAATTTTCACACTGTGGAGCTGAGTCATTCACGCTTACCAGAGTAGATGGTAGATGGATGGTGATGGATTGGGCCTATACTGCCAATGAACCTGAAAACTGCAATAGTCCTTTAGGTCCGATTGTAAATTAGAAGATGAAAAATTTAGAGATTTGAAAAAAAAGAGAACATTATGAAAAAATATTTTAGTCTATTGATTACATTGACCTTGACCATTGGTCAGGCAGAAAAATTATCTTATAACGCAACGGAAGGGACTCTCATCAGTGTGGATATTTCGCCCGATGGGAAGCAACTTGCGTTTGATCTATTAGGGCATATCTATACTATGTCTGTTAGTGGCGGTAAAGCAGAGGCGATTACCAAAGGCACATCATGGAATATGTTTCCGCGATATAGCCCTGATGGTAAAAAAATAATGTTCACTTCCGATCGAAGTGGTAGTGATGACCTGTGGGTGTATGACATCTATAGTGCCGAGATGACCAATGTTTCAAAAATGGAATTACCGGTACATCAAGGCACCTGGTCAACCGATGGAAGGCATGTATTTGGAACGGCTCTGAATATGAAAGTTAGGCATCCCGTTTATATGTTCAATATGTTTGGGGAAAAACAAGTGATTATCCCAGCGGGCGCTCGTACTCCAGTGACTCACTTTCAAATGCACCCAAACAATGGTTTGATTTATTTTGCGCATGGTGATGGATCTCTATATAAAAGTGGCGATCGAATCAAAACGTTTAATATGAAAAATGGAAAAGTAGAGATCTACATTGACCGGCCAGGCGGTGCATCCAATCCAACATTATCAGCCGATGGTAAACAGCTTGCCTATGTACATCGAGATGATCGGCAGACAGTCTTAGTTGTTCATGACTTAGAAACGCGTGAAGAGAAGGTGGTTAATAGAAAACTCGATTTTGATCGGCAGGATAGTGGCAGCTTCTATGGCTCTTACACTAATATGAGCTGGCATCCAAATGGCCAAGAAATATTTGTGTCATATATGGGTGGGATTCATGCGGTGAAAGTTCGGACAGGAAAAGCACGCAAGATTGAATTTTCAGCTCCGGTAAATCGAGAGATAAAAGAAACGATTCGTTTTAAAGTTGATGTCCCACGATCAAAAGCCACGAGCCGGACTCACCGGTGGTCCACAAAAATTCAGGGTGGAATTTTATATGAAGCCATGGGAGATCTATATCTCAAAAAAGGATCTAACAATAAAAATTTGACGAATTCCAAGGATCATGAAACGAATCCAGTATACGATCCAGCATCACGGATGATTTATTTTGCTTCATGGGATGATAATGATATGGGAGCCGTTTATAAAATGGCGATCAATAATAATAAAAGGAAAAAAATAAGTAATGTTCCAAGTCAGTACGGATCAATTGCTATATCCAAAAAAGGACATGTTGCTTATCTAAGAGGCGCCGGTTCATTGGTTGATGGAGAACATTTAGAAGGCCAGACCAAATTCAAATTGGTATTGAATTGGAAAGACGAAGAAACAGAGCTGGCTGATGTTACCTGGAGTGGCAATATGTTTGCCAAAAGACCTCCGTCCGTATTTTTTGGATCCGATGATCGAATCTATTATTCTGATTATGTAGCTGATACCCTGAATATTAAATCCATTACTTTAGATGGACTTGATGAAAAGGTAGTTTTCAAGTTTTCAAATGCAACACGCGCGGTGATCTCTCCCGATATGAAATGGATAGCTTTTCGGGAATACCATCGAAGCTTTGTGACACCATTTGAGTATGTAGGGAAAACATTAACCATAAGTGCAGCTGATAAAAAAGGTTTTACGCAAAGAGTTGATGTTCGAAATGATGGTGATTTTATGTCATGGTCAAAAGGTGGGAAAACATTATCATGGACCAGGGGAAAATATCACTATGAAAAAACGCTTGAGGATATTTTGAAAGAAAATAGGAAAGTATCCAAAACGGATCTTGCATTTACTTACAATATATCAAAGCCAGAAACTGTTATTGCGCTAACAGGTGTTCGCGTAATGACCATGAATAAAAATAAATTAATTTTAGATGATGCAACTATATTGATTAAATCAGATGAAATTATTGATGTTGGTCGAACAGTGAATATTCCAAAAGGCGCAAAAGTATATGATCTAACTGGGCGTGTTGTTATGCCAGGAATATTTGATGCCCATGGGCATTATGGAAGTACAATGTCAGCGCTTAACGTGATTGAGCAAAGTCTCTATGGACTTAAAGCTAATTTGGCATATGGGGTAACAACCATGTATGATGTCTACGGTACAACTCAGAAGGATTTTTGGGTATCCGATATGCTCCAAAGAGGAGATATTGTTGGACCAAGATTGTATTCGGTTGGAGACCCCATGTTTGTTACGAAATACAGATCAAAGATGCATCGTCCAATCAAAAGTTTGGAAGACGCATTAGAGCATGTAAAATTCAATAAGGATCATGGCGCCAAAGCAGTTAAAGATTATTCAAATCATACTCGATCAGGAAGACAATATTTAGCCGAAGCAAGTCGCCAGTTAGGGATCAATATTATAAGTGAATCCTTTGGCAATCCTCAAATGAACATGACTCAGATAGTAGATGGGTTTACCGGACTTGAACACACAATGGGTTTAGAACCAATATATAATGATGTCATTCAGTTATTAAAACATTCAAAGTTGGGTATCACACCTACTCTAATAGTGGTTTACAATGGACCATCAGGCGAAACATATTTTCATCAGACTGAGAGATTATGGGAGGATAAAAAACTTTTACAATTTTTCAGAAAAGATGAATTGATTCGATTAAGACGGCCACCATTTTATTGGGAGGATGATCACTATTCTGCTCAAATGGGCAAGACGCTCAAAAAGCTTTATGATAATGGAATCAAATTACACATGGGTGCTCATGGGCAAATGATGGGTGTTGGCGCGCACTGGGAAATGGAATTATTTACCCATGGTGGATTTTCAAATTATGATGCGATCGAGATTGCAACGATCAATGGTTTTGCACATCATGGCCTAGATCATATGCTTGGTTCAATAGAAGTAGGTAAGCTTGCAGATATGGTTATTATGACGAAGGATCCACTAGATAATATCCGCAATACAAGGTCAATCGAATATGTGATGAAAAATGGAGTACTATATAGTGGTAAAGATGCGAGCCAAGTTTATCCTACTCCCACTTCAGCACCGAAACTCTATTTTAAAGAGTAACTATACTTCGATAAGATAGGTACCTTTAATCGCTTTGAATCCTTTTTTGGACCAGGTGGCAACAGTGGGTTCACCGCCTTTTCGTCCTTGAATTGAAGCACAGCCCACATCACCATTTTTTGATAGTGCAACGATCTTATCACTAAAATCAACTTTTGATGGTCCACCATTAATATCGATTATGCGTTTGCAAACTGCTTCACACGCTTCTTGAGCTGACATACCGTTACGCATATATTCAACACCAAGAAACGATCCACATGACCTGATCATTTCTTCGCCCCGTCCGGTAGCCCCAACGGCACCAACTTCATTATCAACATAAAGACCTGCACCAATAATTGGAGAATCACCAACACGTCCTGGAATCTTCCAAGCTAGTCCACTTGTAGTGGTAATACCTGCCATGTCGCCATCATTATTTAAGCCTAAAACATTAATAGTTCCGGTGCTTCTGTCATTATTATAATTACCATCTGCAGGTGGGAAGTAGTCATCTTTATCAGAAAGATTCTCTTTCCATTTAACCCAAATTTTTCGTGTGCTTTCAGT
>CAYRYZ010000078.1:0-3874 GCA_964428745.1 uncultured bacterium
TTGAAACATATCCCGTGTTTTGGATTACATTAGGATTTGCAATAATTATGTGGATATTATGGAAAGGAATTAATAGATCATTTTTATTTTTAAATGAACCACCAGTATTATATAGAAATAGTGATAAATCCATTGGGTTTTTTATAGGGAGCATGATTTTATTATTTGCCTTCTGGGGAACTTTTAGACAGTACCGCTTATTATGGAGTGATGCTCATTTTAGCAATGATCCTTTTATCGTTGCAGTGGCATTAAATCCAGTTCTCTATTTCAATGAAACGCGAACATTTGCTTCAAAAGATTATGATGAAGAACTCACGAGAAATTATTACGATTTGATTAGCCATGAATTAGGAGTAGATGGTCCAGATATCAACCAATTAAACTTTTCTAGATTAAAAAAAGGGATTCGATTAAATCAAAACCCAAATATTGTAATAATTTTTTTAGAATCCGTTAGCCTTAACCGTATGGGAAGAATCGGAAACCCATTAAATCCTACACCATCCATGGATATGATTTCTAATGAAGGAATATTTTTTGATCATTTTTATATCCCGACGGTTGGAACTGCTCGGTCTGTATTTGGAATGGTCACAGGTATTCATGATGTAGCAGATATAGAAACTGCAACAAGCAATCCTCAAATTGTTGATCAATATACATTGATCAATTCACTAAAAGGTTATCAGAAAAAATATTTCATTGGAGGTAGTGCTAGTTGGAGAAATATCCGTGGCTTATTAAATAATAATATCCCTGAAATGAGAATTACAGAACAAACGGATTTAGATTTTCCACGACTAGATGTTTGGGGCATCTCTGATCATGATCTTTTTACAGCTGCCCATAATAACTTTTCATCATCAGAGACAAGGGAACCTTTCTTTGCTATAATTCAAACAGCTTCAAATCATCGTCCATATTCTATCCCAAAAAATATTGATAGTTTTTCCATATTAGAAAAATCCGAAACTAAATTAAACCAGGCTGGGTTCAGTTCACTCTCTCAATATAATGCTATGCGACTCTTAGATAATGCTATTGGTGATTTTATAACTAAAGCTAAACAAGAAGCATATTTTGATAATTCTATTTTCATATTTTTTGGAGATCACGGGACTTCTGACCCACCCGCACTTCATATGCAAAAATCTGATTTTGATCTAAAATTAAGATCCTACCGTGTTCCATTTTTTGTTTATGCACCTAAAATTATTAAAGGTGGCAAAACTGTTTCGGCTGTATCTCAATTAGTTGATATTATGCCTACTGTTTGTGGCTTGGCTGGGGTAGAGTATAGAAATCGAACTATGGGTAGAGATTTATTTAATGATTCTGTCCCCAATGACCCATTGGCTTTAATTGTTAATAACAAAGTAGCAAAATCTCATATTGCTGTAATCGGAAAAAATTATTATTTATCTATGCAAAAAGATGGGGATGATATACAATTACATGAACTAGATTCCAATAATCCCTTAGTTGATGTGAAAGACAAATATCCTGAGATTACAGTAAATTATAGCCACCGATTAAGAGGCATCTATGAAACTGCAAAATATATGTTGTATCATAATAAGAATTAATCATGAGGAATAGATGATGAATAAGCTAGAGCCGTTTCATTTAGCATTCCCAGTGCATGATCTATCTGAAGCAAAAGAGTTTTATACAAAAATATTAGGGTGCAGTCTAGGGCGCTCTAGTGAACATTGGATTGATTTTAACCTTTTTGGACATCAAGTTGTTGCTCATTTAAAACCAGATGAATTATCAAAAACAAAAACTAGCGATGTTGATAACAAGCAGGTTCCAGTTCGGCATTTTGGTATTGTTTTAGAATGGCAGAAGTGGCACGAATTCTCTAAAAACCTTAAACAAAAAGGGGTAAAATTTTTAATTGAGCCCTATATCCGTTTTAAAGGCGAGGTAGGCGAGCAAGCTACGATGTTCTTTTTAGATCCTAGTGGTAATGCACTAGAATTTAAATCTTTCAAAGATCCTGAAATGCTATTTAAGAATTAATCTTATTCTACTAAAGGGTTTCTAACCCCAATATAGCTGTAAATTCTCAGCTATGATAACTCTCTCAAAAACTGAAAATAAAGCAATAGCTTTTGAAAATTTAAAACTGTTATGTCAAATCCATTAATTGCAATTGTTGGAAGGCCTAATGTTGGAAAATCGACTTTTTTCAATAGGGTTTTGAAGCAAAGAAAAGCCATTGTTGATTCTCAAGAAGGTATTACCCGTGATCGTATCTATGGTGAAGTAGAATGGATCGGCCATTTTATGACTTTTATTGATACAGGAGGCTATATTCCAGAAGATATTGATATTTTTAATAATGCTGTAAGAGAGCAAGCTCAAGAAGCAATTTCAGAGGCAGATCTTATCCTATTCATGGTTGATGGTCGTGAATACCCTACAGCGTCAGATAAAGCATTAGCACAGTTTGTCAGAGAATCTGGAAAAAAGACAATAATGGCGGTAAATAAATGTGATGATTTAGAGTCAAATAAACAAATTAATGGATACTATGAATTAGCTATAAATCCAATTCTTCCCGTTTCTGCCATTAATGGAAGACTTACAGGTGATCTTTTGGACGCTATTTTAAAAGAATTGAATCTCAATAATGTTAAACCAATTGAACAAAAGAATCAAGGGATGCACTTAGCTATTGTAGGGATGCCAAACGTTGGTAAATCATCACTGACAAATGCATTACTTAAAAAAGAACAATCAATTGTTACTCCAATTGCAGGGACTACGAGAGACTCTATTGATTCGTATTTAAAATATTATAATAAGACAATTACTCTTGTTGATACTGCTGGGCTTAGAAAACGGAGTAAAATTGGTGATAGTATTGAATTCTATAGTAGCGTTAGGACGCAGCATGCCATCTTCAATTGTGATGTATCATTAGTCCTTATCGATGCTGAAAAAGGATTTACCAAACAAGATAAAACTATCATAGATGATGTGATTGTAAAAGGAAAAGGTCTGATTTTGATTATAAATAAATGGGATTTGGTAGAAAAAGATACGCAAACTATGAAAAATTTTACGGATGATATTGAATATCAGTTCAAGTCACTTAGTCATTATCCGCTACTTTATATTTCAGCATTGACAAAGCAGCGTGTCTCTAAAGTATTAAAGTTGGCAAACAAAGTTTATAATTCAAGAAAAGTAACAATTAAGACATCTTTACTAAATAAATTTTTACAAAGAACAGTTAAACAACAATCCCCACCTGCTACACATGGTAAGGTTATCAACTTAAATTATATGACTCAGGTTAGTACAGGTCCCCATCTGTTTGTGATCTATACCAATTATCCTAAATTAGTTACTACAAGTTATAAGAGATTTATTGAGAATCAGTTAAGAGAAAAATTTGATTTGTCTGGAGTACCAATTAGAATCTCATTCAGAAAAAAATGATTGAAGTAAATTACAAAAAAGCGAGCGGGAAATAAACCAAGGAGGGTATTGAGGTAAGAGGATTTGGCAAGAGAAAAATCCACGCTCGCTTTACCATTTAGACCTGCAATTATTCAAAAGGTTCCAAAATAATGAAAAAAAAGTTCCATTTTGTGATATTGATCACATTTTCCTTAAATAATTTTTCATGCGATCAGGATTCGCAACCTCTTGTGATTGGCTATTGGAATATAGAAAATTTATTTGATATGATAGATGACCCCGATAAGAATGATGATGAATTTTCTATTGGTGGAAGAAAAAATGTTACTCAAGAAATTTATGAATTAAAACTTTCTCACTCAGCTGAAGTATTAACTGATTTAAATGCAGATGTTGTAGGCTTATCTGAAGTTGAAAATGAGTTAGTATTAAAGGA
>CAYRYZ010000079.1:0-3729 GCA_964428745.1 uncultured bacterium
TCAATGATAAAAACCGATTTGAGCTTTACGCCATAGGTGCACCACAACGTCATGGTCAGAATCTATATAAGCAAAATATGGGTGTTTATGATCCTGATTTTGCTAAAAAACAAAAGGACTATGACCCTGCTGCAATGACTGGCGAATTTCATGCTCCAGAGAAAATAGATGGTTACAGTGGTGACGCGCGTTTGTTTAATCAAAACTGGGCTCCAGTTAATTCATCATATAAAGGCAAACAGTATTGGTATATGTATGGTGCTAAAACTGTAGAGCGTCATGATCCAAATTACTTAAATGAGCGTGAAAACTATTTTCATAAGCCACTTGTTAACCTTAACCACTTTTTTACTATCAATGACAAAATGAGACTATCAAGTATAGCTTATTGGTCTGGTGGCTCTGGTGGCGGTACTGGAACTTATGGAAGCATTGTTACCCGCGATTCTAATGGTAAAAGTGATACAGCTACAGGAAAACACAAGTTTTACTATGGACCATCGCCATGGACTCGCGATTGGAATGAACAAATTGCGATTAATTCATCAAGTTTAACTACTTATCATTGGCAAGGATCAACCAAATCCAAAAAAGCTGGTGAATCTATTGGTATTTTGAGAAATAGTATTAACCGTCAGGGTACTTTGGGTTTGATTTCAAAATTGAACTATGATATGAATGATGCTTTGAGATTACAATTTGGTATAGACTGGAGAACAGCTGGAATTGAACATGCACGCGAAGTGCGTGATCTTTTAGGTGGAAACTTTTATATCAATTATGCTGATAAAAACTATCCAAATGGAAGAGAAAGAAAACTAGGCGATATCATTGCATATCACAATGAGACCACAGTTGACTGGCTCGGGTTTTATGGCCAAGGTAGTTATACATCTGGTCCACTCAATGCCTATGGTATGGTTGGAACATCTAGTATTAAGTATTCTTACCAAGACCACTTTACTGTAGCAGATCAAGTTATCAATTCTCCTAGCATTGGTGCTATCCAGATTAAGGGTGGTGCCCACTATTCCATGAATGAAAATGTTTCCGTATTTGGAAATTTTGGTATAGTTGAAAAACCACCAATCATGGATAATGTTATTTATTTTGATGGTACAGTTGCGTCTAATCCTGCAAATGAAAAGTTTCAAAGCATGGAATTTGGAATGAATTACAATACTTCGAAATACGCACTTAAGACCAGCTACTATAATACTCAGTGGATGGATAGAAACCTTACTAAATCAGTAACTACAGGTCAAGGATCTAGTGGTGACACTGATGTCATTTTCTTAACTGGTGTTGACCAAAGTCATTCAGGTATTGAAATGGAAGGTTCAGCTCAAGTTCTTGATATGCTTCGTCTTGATTTTGCTGCCTCATTTGGCACATGGAAATTTGCTGATGATGCAAAAGGAAACTATCAAGAGTATACTGACTCAGGGGTCAAACAAACTACTTATGAATATGCTCTGAAAGATCTATGGGTAGGTGATATGCCTCAAACAGGTATGGTCCTTGGTGCGACAGTTACGCCAATGGATGGGCTAATGGCACAACTTGTAATTAATAAGTATGATAAGAACTATGCTGATTGGAGTCCTGCTGCACGTGAAGTTAAAGGTGGGACTGCTGACAGAGAGCAAGTTTGGCAAGCGCCTGGCTATACGAAAATGGACTTACATGCTTACTACAACCTACCTATGCAGGTTGCAGGAGCAAACTTAACGGTCTTTTTACATGCATTTAACTTAGGTGATGCTGTATACATCCAAGATGCGGTTGATAACAGCCAATACAATGCTCATGATAAAGACCATGATTCTGATAGTGCAGAAGTATTTTTTGGTATACCACAATACTTCAATGTAGGTCTTACTGTCAGATTCTAATCTCATATAGCAATTAATAAGACTATAATAAAAAAGCCCCCTAATGTTAGGGGGCTTTTTTATTTCCTATAATATATTTGACTAATTTAATCTACTCGTTTAAATCATCTAGGGCAGCATACTCTTGCCAAAATTTTACTGCATCCGCCCAATCATCAGATGAATAATGAGCTTTGGTACCACCTTTGAGCTCTAATTGGTTTCGCATCATTGTTACTGGTCCTATAGGTAATTTATTAACTCCTTCAGGAATTGCATGGATACTGATTAGCTCCCAATCTTTTTCTGTTGATTGTTCATTATTTTCAGACAACACATCATGATGGTATAAAATATATTCTACACGGCCTGTCTTCACTAGTGTACCAGACTTTGCCCGAATCTGTATATAAGGGTCTTCTCCATCTTGCCTGCTAACTACTTTTGAAATTAATTCAGTATTCTTATCTACCTTCACAAATGGACAAAAAAATTCATTGGTTAAATGATCACTACCAACCACAATTCGCACGCCATCACGGTATCCTTTTGTAAAACTGCCATTTCCCATCTGCTTCTCAGCATCTGCAGCTATTTTTTCAAAACTGAGTGACTCAGAATATGTTTTTCCTGAGCCTTTTACCTGACGCCTTACAAAGTTATTAACTGCTACTTTTTCCATGGATATAATTTTTTATTCCAATTAAGAGCTCTATATTTTTTTAATATTTTCATTGTTTCATCAATAGGAAGTTCTTCCATTTTTCCATATTTACTCGAAACCGTTTCTGCCATAAAGAGTGAATTAATAATGGCTTCTTCAGTCGCTTCAACTGTTGCCATAAATAATCCATTCATTGAATTATTTTTTATTTCTTTTCTAGTGAATGATTTTTCATCTGATGATTGTGGTTTGGAAGTAGAAAAAATAATTGCATAATCTCCACTACCGTTTGATGAGTAGGCACCAACACGCCCAAAAGCATGATCAACTCGTTTAGCCATACGTTTTAAATTACGATTAGATAAGGGTGCATCTGTCGCAATTACAATCATGCATGAACCTTCATCTTCATCATAAGGAATACTAGATGAAAAAGGTGATTTTTTTAATTCTCTACCAACTGGGGCACCATTGATCATTAATGAACCGCCAAAATTAGTTTGAACTAATACACCTACTGTAAACCCACCTGCTTCTTTAGGTAACACGCGAGATGATGTACCTATCCCACCTTTAAATCCCAATGCTCTAGTCCCAGTACCTGCACCAATCGAACCTTCAATAACTGGTCCTGATTTTGCATTTTGAATTGCTTTTAAAACATGTTTTTTTAATACATGACGCCCTTGAATATCATTTAACCCACTATCATTTGTTTCACCAACAACAGGATTAACAGATCGAATAGTTGGGTTTTTCGAAATCATATAATCAACAATAGCATTAGCTACTATAAATATATTTAATGTATTAGTTAGCCCGATCGGTGTTTCAATAGTGCCAAGTTCTTCAACCTGTGTAAAGCCTAATGCCTTACCAAAACCATTTGTCACATGAACTGCTCCCATAACTTTATTTTCAAAAAGATTGCCATCATGCGGAGAAATAATTGTAACCCCAGTGCGAACATTATCCCCTCTAATTATTGTCTCATGTCCAACTTTTACTCCATTGACATCCGTTATAGCATTCCATTGACCAGGTTGGAATAAACCTATTTCTAAACCCATTTCTCTTGGGCGTATTTTTTGACTTTGTGCCCAATTATTTATAATTAACAGAGTTAAGATCGATTGAATAAGAAATTTTTTCATATATAAAAGTACAAAATGATAAAAAGATTTGCTCTAA
>CAYRYZ010000080.1:0-3709 GCA_964428745.1 uncultured bacterium
GCAAACGAAATACGTCAGCCATTGGAAAATTTAAATATGGCTGGAACTTTATATGGGTCAATCATTTATGCAAAAGCACCCGTAGTAATGAAACAACTTGAATTGCTTGTAGGTGAGAAAACCTTTCAAGAAGGAATGCAAATATATCTTTCTAATTATGCTTATGATAATGCTACTTGGCCAGATCTGATTCGAATATTAGATAATCTATCTAAGGAAGATCTAACAGCCTGGAGTAAAGTTTGGGTAGATGAACCTGATCGTCCGATAGTTGAATATGATTTAGTAATTGATCAAGATTCCTTAATTCAACAATTAACACTGAAGCAGTCAGATCCAAAAAAGAAAAACAGAATATGGATGCAGCATCTTAAAGTTAGGCTAGGGTATGAAAACAGTGACATCGTACTTCCAGCTTATTTAAAAGATAAAGAGATCAAAATATTAGAAGCAAAAGGGATGGGTAAGCCCAATTACATATTACCTAATGGAGCTGGTGTTGGGTATGGCTACTTTAAGATGGACCCATTAAGTCGTTCATTTCTTTTAAAAAATTTGCCAGAAATCAATGACTCATATTTAAGGGGAATAATTTGGCTAAACCTTTGGGATGATATGCTTGATGGAAATATCAAACCAGTTGATATGATTGAGTTATGTATTAGAGCTTTAGAAACTGAGAATGACATTTTGAATACGCAAAGAATTTTGGCTCGACTTAATTCTACATTTTGGAATTTTTTAACAAATGATCAACGGCAATTAAAAGCAGATGAATTAGAATCAATATTAAGACTCCATATGAATGAAGCGAAAACTCTCACAAATCGCTCTATGTATTTTAGATCATTACGTTCTATGATTTTGACAGATAATGGTTATGAATGGTTAAAATCTATTTGGATGAAAACTGATTCAATCAAAGGATTAACTTTATCTGAGCGAGATTATATTACGATTGCTTCTGAGTTAGCTTTAAGAGGGAAGGATGATAGTCAAAAAATTCTAACTACGCAGTTAAATCGAATATCAAACCCTGATAGAAAATCACGTTTTAAATTTATAATGCCTTCATTATCAAATGATTTAATTGTTAGAGATAATTTTTTTGAGTTCATTAAAAAAGAAGAAAACCGTGCAGTAGAACCTTGGGTTCAATCTGCAGTTGCTTATCTTCATCATCCATTAAGAAGTAAAGAATCAGAAAAATATATTCGACCTAGCTTAGAATTACTTGAAGAGATTCAAAGGACTGGAGATATTTTCTTTCCAGCTAGATTTGTTAACGCAACACTTTCAGGCCATCAGAGTGTAAGTACAAGTAATATAGTGAATCAATTTCTTGAAGACTATCCAAACTATTCACCACCTTTAAAATTGAAAATTCTTCAGGCAGCAGATAATCTTTTTCGTGCTTCAATTATAGTAGAACAAATTGATTGAAAGATTGGCGTTTGGGAGATACACATTGTTAAGAATTATTGCGTAATTTATAGTTATGAAGCAAAATCTTTTACATTAAAGGAATAAAAAATGAAGAAATTATTGAGTTTTACAATTTTAATTTTAATCGTCAATGCTCAACCTAAGGATTGGACCCCAGAACTAAGCATAAAGGTTAAATCAATTTCAGATCTCAATTTTTCAAATAACAATCAAATCGCAATGGTTGTAAGAGAGGCATTGATCGATGGAAAAAAGTCAGAATATTTAAGTCAAATTTGGGTTAGTCATTCCGATAATAGTGAACCTACAAAATTTACACATTATGAAAAATCAAGCACTCACCCTCGTTTTTCACCGGATGGTAAATTTCTTGCATTTTTAAGCTCTAGATCAGAAAAGCAACAAATTTGGGTTATGAGGACTAATGGTGGTGAAGCATGGCAGTTCACTTTTGAGAAACAAGGCGCTGGTTCATTCAAATGGTCACCTGACGGAAATAAGATTGCATTCTTAATGAAAAATCCAAAAACGGAAAAAGAGGAAAAGGATGAAAAGGAGAAAAGGGATGTGATTTTGGTGGATAAAAACTTTAAGTACTCACACTTATATTTAAAAACATTTACTACAAAAGTAGATACGAATAAAGCTAATAGGATTACAAAAGGCGAATTTGATATTACAAGTTTTAACTGGAATCCAAATGGAAGAAACATTGTTTTTGCCCAAAGTTTGGAACCGACATTTAACAGCAGATTTATCTCAGGAGATATCTCTTTAGTAAATGTTAAATCTAAGACAGTAAGAAAACTTATTACTTGGGGTGGAAATGATAGAAATCCGATCTTTACTCCGGATGGAAAGTCAATCCTTTTTACTTCCGATGGAGAAAAGAATGAGCCTATTGGATTTAGTGATGTTTATAAAGTTTCCTCAAATGGTGGTAAACCAAAGAAGTTAGCAGAGACTCCTAATAGGAGTACAAATATCATTAAGTGTTCATCTAATAGCAACTATGTCTATGTTAGTGAAGCTAATAGGACAAAATCAGAGATTTATAAAATTAGCCTTAACAATAAAGAAATTCGACCTATCCTAAATTTAGATGGAAGGGTATCCTCTCCTAATATATCTAATGATTCTGAAACGATAGCATTTGTTAAACAAGAATTAAATAAACCAAGTGAAGTTTATTTAAGTGAATTAAGCAATATATCTCCAAAACAAATATCAAACTTCAATTCTAATTTAGAATTTCCAAAATTTGCTAAAACTGAATTGTTACAATGGTCATCTAAAGATGGTCTTGAAATAGAAGGTTTATTAACCTACCCAGCAAAATATAATAAACGAAAAAAATATCCTCTTGCTCTAATAATACATGGTGGTCCTGCGGGTGTGTTCTCGCAATCCTTCACTGGAAACCCAAGTATTTATATGATACAATATTTTGCTAGTAAGGGATATGCGGTTTTACGAGCTAATCCAAGAGGAAGTACTGGCTATGGTAAAGATTTCCGTTTTGCTAATTTTAAAGATTGGGGGTTTGGGGACTATGAAGATATAATGTCTGGTGTTGATAAAGTAATTGATATGGGGGTTGCTGATCCTGAACGTTTAGCTGTTATGGGGTGGAGTTATGGTGGTTATATGACATCATTTGTAGTTACGAGGACCGACCGATTTAAAGCTGCAAGTATGGGTGCAGGATTACCCAATTTAGTTAGTATGACTACCACAACAGATATTCCTGATTACCTAGTCGCTCATATGGGTGCTGAATTTTGGGAAGATTATGAAACATACGAAAAACATTCAGCAATTTATCGTATTAACAATGTGAAAACGCCTACCCAGGTAATCCATGGATCAAATGATCTAAGAGTTCCATTTACGCAAGGTCAAGAGTTTTATGTCGCTTTAAAAAGAAAAGGAGTGTCTACAGAAATGGTTGTCTACCCGAGGACACCTCACGGACCTAGAGAGCCAAAACTATTAATGGATGTTTCGCCTAGAATATTAGCCTGGCTTGATCAATTCATAAAAAGATGATTAGTCTAATGAAACGTTTTTGGATCATATTGCCCATGTTTTTCTTTTCATGTGAGGAGAAACGATGTATTGATGAATCAAAGATAACTAATAAAGGATGTCCAAAGATCTACCGTCCTGTTTGTGGATGTGACGATAAAACCTATTCAAATGATTGCATAGCTGAAAGCTCAGGTGTTTTAGAATGGACAGAAGGTGAATGCAAATAAATGAA
>CAYRYZ010000081.1:0-3700 GCA_964428745.1 uncultured bacterium
TCTCTGGTAGATCAAAGCGAAGAGTTGTCGTTGGGTTAAAGGGATTTGGATAGTTATCATGTAAAGCAAAATCAGTGGGGACCCCTTTAGGGAGTTCATCATGTATTGCCAATTTATCTTGATCAATTGAAAGATTTGGCCAAACTTTTTTGTGATTTACTGCATCACCACGTTCATCCAAACGTATCTTTTCTTTACTATAAAAAGAAACGTTATCTGAGTTATCCATCGTACTTAAGGCAAATGAAACTTCGCCAATTGAATCAATTACACTACTTACATCAACTGATATTGTCGAATCTACTTTTAGTGAAAAAATAGTGTCAATAGGAGTTAGCAAGCTCCTGTCTATGACGCCAATATTATTTTTATTATCAAATTTTTCATTCCAACCTTTATAGTTAAACTTAAAAACAACAATGCCCTCGGTTAGCTTTGTCACTTTTTGTGTAGTTAAATTCAGTTTAATCGTGGCATTTTGATCAATTGTAGGTGGAATTTCAAAACGGAGAAATGACAAATGATTAGGATAAGGATGGCCATTAGAGACTGTTAGATCATTTCTAGGTTTTTCAGGTACAATCACATGTTTTGTCGTATCAACAGAACGATCATTTATTGGGTATATTTCATCTGCAGTTGTAAAACTCCATCCTCCCCCACTTACACCATCAACATAAACACTCCAATGATAAGTGGATCCTGGCCTAAGTTTTACAAACATCACATTATTGGGATATTTGAATGTTTTGGATTCAACTAAGCCTGGTCCACTGATAGAAACAATTGCATGAGTTGTTGTATAATCTTTTTTATAAGGGTAATTCCAAGCTAAACCATATTCAAGTGGTACATTTACCGTACCATTACTTGGTATCGGTACACTAGGATGAGGGTAACGATATCCTGGAATCCAGTAAACAGAATCACCATATTCATATGGACCAACATCTGGTGCTTCACCTACATACTTACGGTTTTGACCTGGATATGAAGGTTTATGGTTTAAAGTCTTATCTGTACCATCATTAATACCTTCAATTACTTTTCCAGCATCGATTAAAATAGAACCTTTCTTTGGGCGAAAATCATAATTCTGAATCTTTTTTTCCCATGGAACCTCTCCATAGAGTTCTTCCAATTTTTCATCAGACTTAGCTCGATTCAAACTCCAGGGATTTTCTAGATGATGCATCACATGACCCCATGTTTTTTTATTATAATTAAAAGCATAGGCAAACCAATTGCCGGTTGACTCTAGCGATTCTGGTTTATTATTATCTTTACATCCTGGAACATTGGCACATTCAATGCCATTTTCTGTAACAGTATTCATTAAAATCGAATTAACATTCCCAGGTTCAGCAGCGCCCTGCCTATCTGGACCACAGTATTTACCTCCAGGTAAGCTGATGTCTTGATTACTGTTTTCATATGTTAATAAATGGAGTGCATCATGATAATCACCCTTTAATCGGAATCCACGTCTATTCCCAACTGAGACCACGTGGTGTGCATCCGCATATGTTCCACCACAGGCGCTATTCCATCGCATACCATTCAGATCTGGAGCATTAATGATCCAAGAATACCTAGTGGTTGAATATTCTGCAGATGCTCCGTTTCTTTGGATACCGCTGCCATCAATAAATACATATAAATTCTCAAATCTACCATACTCAACTAACGAACGATAACCAGGAACTATACCTGCGCCAAATACATCTTTTACGGTGACATAACGCCATGTATCACCTCCATGATAAAGTGAACCATCTTTTACAGCTCCTCTATAATTAGTACCAACCATAGGATAACTAGCCGACAGACTAAACCATTCAGTATTAGTAAACATAACATTCTCAATCAAAGGGTACATATTTGAAATGAACTGCCATGGAGCACTACTATTCATATTCTCAAAGATAGTGTTTCTAAGAATACCATATTCTCCTTTTTTCACTCGATTAGGCAGGTTTGCCTTCATATCAGAACTAAAACTGAACTTAGAATCTTCAATAACAAAATAATCGCAATAAACAGCATTAAGCGAACCTGAAAAAAAATGGAGATTTCTAAATTCGATATTATCTGAATCTCGTAACATCACCATAATTTTCCTTGTCCTTATTCGAACATTGGTGGAATCAGGTGTATATCCTGGGCTTGGATATAAATAAAGTGTTTGGCTCCCCGGATCGTATGACCATTCCTCTAAAGTATCCAAATTGGCAAGTTCACCTGGCTGATATCCTAAATCATATTTTGCAGGTGACCTAAGACCCAATTCAAATAATGTACCTGGTTCTGGATCTCTTGGATTCCCAGTTGTTGGGTCGGTTGGGTTTTTAAAGTTAGTTGGCATTGACATAATCATATAACGATTCTTGACAAAAACACTATATACCGAGTCCACTTGCATCATATATTTTTTTGATATTGAACCAAGATCTAAAACAGCTTTATAAATCTGGTGCCCATTATGATCATAAGGTTCCCACTTAGCATTTATTGAGACAGTTCCATCTAACATAACATCATGATCAGGATAGGCCTCTATCTTTACATTATTATAATCTAATCTTCTAATAGATTCAGAGTATCTACCTTCTTTAATTAATATCCTATCTCCTGGCTTCGCATCATTCATGGCACTATTAATCGTAGGATAGGGACAAGTGCTACTACCATCTACTGTAGAACAGTTATTAGATGAGAATTTCTGAACGACATCCACATCTCTAATTATTCCATGGTTTTGTTTTGGAGTTGAATCAGTAAGTTGATATTTATTATTTACTTCGACGGGATAATAGGCTACTAAATTTTCCTCATTACCTGACAATTCCTTATTCATATCAGCAAAAATCTCTGCTTCTGTTCTGGCTACTTTCCACATTCGAATTTCATCCATATCACCGAAAAAATTTGTACCGATCGATCTTATAGGTGTGGATTGCGGAGTTTGATCTCTATATTTGTCTGTACTATCTACTTTTACACCATCAACATATAACTGGGAGTTAGTTCCATCATATGTATAAGCAATGTGATGCCAACCCGGAGTTGAAATGACGCTATCCTTTTTTGTATAATAGTAAGTAGATCCATTTCCAAAACCATACATGATACTGTGACCCTTGTCGGTAGTGAATATTGTTGGCGATCTATCTTTCCCTTCGACATATGAATTTCCTAATAATAGTTGGCTATTAATTCCTTTCTGCTCCGAGCGAACCCATAGTTCAACCGTAAAATTTTCGAAAACAGGCCCACCATCCCCCAGAGAAATTGTATCTTGAGCCATGCCTTTTATTCCAAAGTAATTATTATCGAAATCAAAGTAGTCAAAGCGAAGGAAGTTATCTGACTGATACTCCGAGAGATAACTTTTATCTACAATTAAGTCATCTGCAAGCAAGATTGAAGTTGTATAAAGAAAAAGGAATATAACTCTCACAATGGGTACCTCGGTTGTTGTATTCAATAACAGAAAAAAATCTATTATTGACTTATTTAAGTTCTTAATGCGGAGGGGGAGGGATTCGAACCCCCGATGCCCCAAAGGACATGCTGGTTTTCAAGACCAGTGCAATCAGCCAGGCTCTGCCACCCCTCCGATGTAAATTATTACATATTTTATACGATCAAATTTATTATTAATTCCCCTTAATTAAAGAGTATAAAAACTATTTAATTA
>CAYRYZ010000082.1:0-3675 GCA_964428745.1 uncultured bacterium
CTTCCTGCAAATTGGGATAAACGGAAACGAAAAAAATCAGGGTCTGTTAGTCGTTTAAAACTATATTATTTAAAATGGAATCCTAAAAAGCAGGAGTTATTAGAAGGTTTAACTAAAACAAAAGCAAATGGAATCCCTCATTATCGTGCCACTATGAATGAAGCTGGACTTGTGAAAAATGTTGATTACATTAACCGATATGGAAAAATGCTTTGGACTTTTCATCTACGATGGGATGACTATGGTAAATCAAATGAATATGATATAGAATTTTATTCTAACAAAAATTTATCTGTATTGAACCAGGAGTTATTCGCCCCAGATCTGAGCGCGATTCGGCCTGGTTGGATAGCAAGATATAAAATAAACAATACTGGTATACCAAAAACGGTGACTGTCATGGACCAGTTAGAAAATATTTATTACTACTACGAATTCAATTATGGTAAAAACGTCCTTAAATCAAAATATTTTCGTTCGGATTCTATATTAGTTGGAAGTCACACCGTGCAATTTAATCAACAAAAAAAACCAACAAAAATCATCTACTTTAACGAAAATGGAGTTATGAAAAATGCTATTGGCTACGAATACCCAAATGATGCTAAGGTTATAATATCTCAAATCAATAATAAAGGGAAAGTCATTGAAAGAAGAATTATACCAAAGAAAGAAACAAAATAAATGAAAATATTAGTAACTGGTGGAGCTGGGTACATTGGGTCACATGTTGTTTTATCTCTTTGCGATAATGGTGAAGACGTTGTTGTATTAGATGATCTATCTTCAGGTACTCAAAATGCAATTGATGATCGTGCAAAATTTATTTTGGGATCGACATTAAATAAAAAAGATACTGATACAGCATTAGATGGAGTGGATGTAGTAATACATTTAGCTGCATTTAAAGCTGCAGGTGAATCAATGCTCTATCCTTCAAAATATTCTCAAAATAATATTGTAGGTACAATTAATCTAATTAATTCAATGATTGATCAAGATGTAAATAATTTTATTTTTTCTTCTACAGCAGCAGTTTATGGGTACCCTGAGTATTTGCCTATAGATGAAAATCATCCTCTAAATCCTATTAATTATTACGGGTTTACCAAATTGGAAATTGAAAGAATTCTTGACTGGTATAATAATCTCACAGGATTAAAATACGCCGCACTTAGATACTTCAATGCTGCTGGATATGATAAAGAAGGTCGAATAAATCATTTGGAAAAGAACCCACAAAACTTAATCCCTATTGTAATGGAAGTTGCATCTGGCTTTAGAGAAAAATTAGAAGTATTTGGGAATGACTATGATACAAAAGATGGTACAGGAATGCGAGATTATATTCATGTAACTGATCTTGCTAAAGCCCATATTAAAGCCATTGATTATTTAAAAGATCACGATAGTTTAACAATTAATCTTGCAACTGGAGATAGTCATTCAGTACTAGACGTAATTGAAATGACAAAAAGGATTACTAATAAAGAAATTCTATATGATTTTGTTGATCGGCGTGATGGAGATCCAGATCAACTATTTTCCAGCTCATCTATGGCCTCTGATTTTTTGGATTGGCAACCAGAATGTTCCGACATTGAATCAATAATCAAAGATACTTGGCAAGTTTATGCAAATAAGAATTCAATGCCTTAATTATTTAGGTTATAAAACAATCGTTCAATAATCTTAATTTTGTCGCCCTGTTGGGGCCCATAGCTCAACGGTTAGAGCACCGCACTCATAATGCGTAGGTTCCAGGTTCGAATCCTGGTGGGCCCACAAAACCTTTTTCCCCCACATACCCATTTTTCCCTCTAAATTCCTTTATGTGCGGTCGAAAAACACTAACAAAGGATATACAATCCATTATTGAAGAAATGGCAATTGAATCTTGGGATGATTCTGAATTATATCAACTAAACTATAACATCGCACCCACACAAACTTCCCCAGTTATAGTTGATAAAATGGGTCGACATGCTAAGATTATGAAATGGGGGCTTATTCCTAATTGGGCAACCGATGCCTCAATTGGGTCTAAACTAATCAATGCACGTGCAGAAACATTATTAGAGAAACCTTCCTTCCAGCATCTTGTCCCAACGCAACGATGTGTCGTACTTGCCGATGGATACTATGAATGGAAACGTTCAAATTCTCGTGCAATTCCTTATTATATTTGTCATCCCGAAAAAAAAATACTACCTATGGCAGGGTTATGGGACATTTGGAAAAATATTTCTGGAGAAAATCTTTTTAGCTATACTATAATCACTACTATGTCTAACTCCGATCTAAAAGAAATACACCATCGAATGCCTGTAATATTGGATAATAAAAATATTGATCCATGGATAAAAGTACATAATATATCTGTTGCGAATGCCATGAGTCTTTTAGAACCTTATAAAAATGAATTAAAATTTCACCAAGTCTCAACGCTTGTGAATTCACCTAGGAATAATCAAATAGATTGTATTAGGTCAGTTGAAGATTCTGAGAATTTATCTTTGTTTTAAAATCAAAAAATATTGTAAAAATGTAAATTTGTACTTGACGTTAATAGAAAAACAGACCAATTTGTCATCGGTCCAATGACACAAATTTATGAATTTGTTTAGATTAAATATTAAATATCCATTTTCAAAATTTTGCTACATAAAACTTTGAAAATGAAAGCCCTCGGATCAATAATTATCAATCAATCACAATCAAGGAGAGCCACATGAGAAAATTCTCACAAGTTCTATTGTTTGTTATTCTACCTACATTTGTTTTTGCTCAAAATACTGTTTCTGGAACAGTTTCAGATGAATCAACTGGCGATGCTTTGCCAGGTGCAAATGTTGTGTTAGAAGGAACAAGCATGGGTGCTGCAGCCAGTTCAGATGGTACTTATTCCATCTCAAATGTACCTGCAGGATCCTATACTGTTACAGCCTCGGTAATCGGTTATGCCAATACAAGCAAAACTGTTAACGTAAGTGGTGATGTTACAGTGAATCTCGCTTTATCCGTTTCTGCTTTAGAATTATCTGCTCTAGAAGTTCTTGCTTCTCGCGCTGGCGAAAGAACACCTGTTGCATATACAAATATAAGCAAAGCTGAAATGGAAGCACGTCTTGGCTCACAAGATATTCCAATGATATTAAATACCACCCCTAGTGTTTATGCAACTCAACAAGGTGGTGGTGCTGGTGATGCCCGTATCAATGTTCGAGGTTTTAATCAGCGAAATGTTGCCGTAATGATTAATGGTGTCCCACAAAACGATATGGAAAACGGGTGGGTGTATTGGTCCAACTGGGATGGTGTAGGAGATGCTACATCCTCTATCCAGATGCAACGCGGTCTTTCTGCTGTAAACCTCGCTACCCCTTCCATCGGCGGAACCATGAATATCATCACAGACCCCACAGCTATGAAGAAGGGTGGGAAATTTAAGCAGGAGTTGGGTGCAGGTAGCTTTTTGAAATCTAGTTTCAACTACAACACTGGACTTATTGGAGATAAAATGGCGTTTAGTGCTACTGTAGTTCGTAAAACAGGTGAAGGAATTATCGATAAAACCTGGACAGATGCATGGTCCTACTACTTTGGTGCAAGCTACGCGGTCAATGATAAAAACCGATTTGAGCTTTACGCCATAGGTGCACCACAACGTCATGG
>CAYRYZ010000083.1:0-3674 GCA_964428745.1 uncultured bacterium
TTGTCTTGATAGGCCAGTACATAGATCGTTGAGCTCAGCTTAATAAATGAATTGTATTTCCCTGCATTGGTTCCGCTACTATGCTGCCAGTGATCTTTCTTACGGGTCACTGTGGCGCCATCAGCCGAAACGTCAAAGGTGTTAATGTATGCTCCAGTTCCATAGTCCCAGTAGGCATTGGCAAAGGTATTGGTGTCTACTTGAACCCAAGATCCGTACCAATAGTCATACCCCGTGTAAGACATCAAATTATATCGACTCTTTGTTTCAGTTAATGTGTATCCATCCGCAGAGATATTAAAGGTAGATATCATTCCATAATCAGACGTATTGGCTCCATAAGTATGGGCCAGAATGAACGTATCGTCGTCCCGTTTGATCAGGGCGTGGTGCCCTGTGTTGCTAGTCTCGAATTCTAAACTTTTGGCCATACGGATCTTCTCCGCATTGAAATTCCTGGTATTATTGCTTTGGGTGGTACTAGCCACATTCTTGGTGCTATCGAAAATGGCACTCTCAGCAGGTTTTATCGTGATCACTTCACTGCCATTAGGAAGACCCACATAGTTGATACCTAAGGTATAGGCATTACCGCTTATTGAAATACTGGTTGGGGTTGTACTGCCTAAGGTTGCAACACCGCCTGCAATTGAAAAAACAAAATCACTTACCGCTAAGTTGCCACTGCCTTGCGGCCACCAGGTTCCGCTTGTGGTAGTATAGTTTTCAGTATTACCAGCATACACCGGTTCTGCAAAGGTCACCGTAACTGTACTGTTGTCATTGGCGATCACTGTACCGGATATGGTGGGCAATACCTTTTCAAATAAATTTCGTGTATTGTTGCTTTGGGTAGTGCTAGCTGCGGTACCATTAAGATCATAAATGGAGTTTGCAACAGGAAGCACTTTGAGTACCTCACTGCCATTCGGTGTTCCCGTTATGGAAAATCCTAATTCATAATTAAAACCACCAATATATTTGATGCTGGTCGGGGTTGCGCTAGACATTTCCGCTGATCCACCTTCTATGGAAAGGGCAAAATCGGCCTTTTCTAGATCGCCGCTGCCGTTATTTGCAGCAAACACCTTTTCATTAAAGCCGATGGTCAAAATATTATTTTCAAGGTTGAGCGTGTTCCATGTGATCGCTGGAGCTGCCGCATCGGATGAGGTGACATCAAACGTTTTAATAAACCCATCATTACCATCTCCTGAATACATGAGGGCTACTGTATTTTTATCTACGCGCACTAAACTATTATAGGTTGCGTTATCTGTCTCAAATTTTCGAACCCATTTTTTAGTAATGGTTCCGCCATCAGCGGATATGGTATAGAGCTCGAGATACCCATCACCATCGTCGCCTTCATAGGCGATCAAATATTCAGACTCATTTAGCTTTAACATATCGCCATATGGTTCATGTTGTGTAGCATCAACAATATATTCAGCAGCTAATGCCATTGATGATCCAGTCCAAGGAATCGTGATGGTCTCAATAACCGTTTTTTCTGCGCTGGTTCCCCCAGCTGTATTATAGTTTGAACCGAAAATCGCAAAGGTGTTGTCATCAACCCTGACTATATTGTTAAACTCAGCCTCACCGTTATTGGTAAAGACAATATTAGATATCTCTGCAATAGAGCTGCCATCTGGCGGAATCGTAAAGGTTTGGATACGGCCATAGCTACTATTGCCCTCGTAGGCAAGCGCATAAGTGTCACTATTCATCCTGATCAGGGAAGGATGGTCACTATTTCCATAATCATGTTCTAGGGTTGCTGGGTTTGTCACGGCTCCATCGGCCGCAATTTTAAGTGTCTTGATCCACGAATCATGTCCGGCTGACTCATAGACGACCAAGGCCGTAGAGTCGGTCATTTTGATAATATCATTGAAATTTGAAAGGGTAACATCATATTCATACTTCGCTTTGAGGTCTATTGTCTGACCATTGGTTGAAATATCAAACACGGAAACGTATCCATCACTACCTTCACCTTGATAGGCAAGGAGGTAGCGATTACCGCTCAAATGAATGAAAGAATTATACTGAACTCCATTGTCATCATGTTCTTCATTTTTGATATAGCTGGAATTACTCATTGCGCCATCCGCTCCGATCGTGAGCGTCTGTATTGTACCCTTATTACTGGAGCCGCGATAGGCCATGGCATAAATATTTCCTGAAATATGTATGATAGAATTGTGCGTCCCTTGTGTGCTGTTATGCTCCATTGAGGCAATCTCAGCGATGTAGGATTTTTTAAGACTGGCGGTATTATTGGACTGAGAGGTGCCGATCGCGTTACCATTAAAATCGTAAAGCGAATTGACAATCGGGGTTACGGTCACGGTTTCATTTCCATCAGCGAGGCCTGCAATATCAAGTTCAAAATCAAAAGCCGGTCCATAACCACCCGAAATGGATAGGGCGGTACCACTTGCTAGTGTGGCAGTTCCGCCTGACATGGAAAAAGTAAAATCACTGGTCTCAGGATATCCGGATCCAGTGTTTGCATTAAAGGTTTCTTTGCCAAAGGTGACGGTTACTTTGGTATTATAGGCATCAACGGCAGTGGATGCAATATTCAGTGAGCGCGCATCGTGTAAATAGGCCGTATTATTCAGCTGGGCTATGGTAGCCTCATTATCAGAGGCATCATAGATTCCATTATCAACCGGCGTAACCGTGATCTCTTCAAATCCGTTGGCGGTTCCCGAAATATTCATGCCTAGAGTATATACGTTGCCGCTGGCAGAAATACTGGTTGGCGTTGCACTGCCTAAGGTGGCTGTGCCGCCTGAAAGGGCTAAGGCAAAATCATTGGCTTGAAGTGCGCCACTACCACCAGTCGCATTAAATACGGGCTCGTTAAAGGTGACAGCGATCGTACTGTTGTTTGCTGCAATTGAGACAGAAGAAATACGAGGTTTTGTGGCAGAGGCTGCTTGGGTATAATTAAACGTTTTGACGTATCCATCAGATGCATATCCTGCATAAGCTAAGAGGTATGTATCAAAATCTACACCAACCAGTGAATTCCATGTAGCATCAACCTCATCGTGCTCATAGCTTTTTACGAGCGTGATCGATGACCCGTTATCATTAACCGTAAATGTTTTGAGGTAGCCATCATTACCATTGGCTGTAAAGGCCACCAAAAATGTATTGGAATCGATCCGGATCAATGAATGATATGCCAGGGTATTTCCATCATTTGTTTCTAGTAGTGTTTCGCTGTCTACCTGCGTAATTCCGGTTCCATCGGCCTGGATTGTAAAGCTTTTTACATAATCATGGTAACTTGCTCCACCGCGGTACGCTAGGATATACGTATCCGCATCCAGCTTAACGAATGAATTATCATTACCATTATTCGTATCATGCTCCAGCTCATTCTTTTGAGTGATCGAAGATCCATCTGCAGCAATATCAAATGTAGTAATAAAGCCATCTACTGCATCACCTTCCCATGCAAGAGCAAACGTATTCGCATCGACTTGAGCCCATGAATGCCAATAACTACTAGAGCTGCCATGTTGAAATTGCGCCGCTTGGGTAATAACATTATTAGTGACGTTAAAGGTTTTGATCCAGCCACCCCATGAGTTGCTATGACCCCCATTATAACCACGATAGGCAAGGGCATAGGTGTCCTTATCAACTTT
>CAYRYZ010000084.1:0-3606 GCA_964428745.1 uncultured bacterium
CCTGGCATCTGAGAAGACTTAGGGATACCATCTATATCAGAGCCTAAAGCAATAACAGGTTTCCCTTTGCCCCATTCTGCCATCCATGCTGTGGGGATACCTGATATACCTTTTGTAACTTTGAAACCATTACCCTCTAAAATTCCAATTAAATAATTAGATGTTTCAACTTCTTGAAATCCTAATTCACCAAAGCTATAAATCATATCTACCATTTCTTGGATAAGTTTGGCTTGCTCTTCAACTTTTTTGACAGCCATTTTCTTCATAGTAGATTCATCAGAATTCCCGGCTACTACAAATGAAATAGTCATTAAGACTACAATATATTTACGATAAAATAATTTCATTCTATACCTCCTATAAAACTAAAACCTTATGCCATTACAAATAATAATAACCTATTGAAAGTTAATAAATCCTCAGTCATAGATACTTTATTAAACTTTATCTTAATTTCTTTTTCAAATGGATTGGATAAAAGATAACTACCCCGACTTAATTGCCAACCCTCTAGTACGCAGTTTAATAATTATATTGGGTTCGATTATTATTGCCAAGATCACTGATCTTGTTTTTACACTAATTATCAAACGATTAACTGCTAAAACTCGCACAGAATTAGACGATAAAATCGTTGTCCTGTTTCATAAACCTATATTTTATTCTATCCTATTTATTGGCTTTTCTATGGCAGTCAAAACTGCCAATATTCCAGAATATCTTGACTTTGCATTAGTGGGCCTATTTAAAACGATAACTATTATAATATGGCTATTTTTAATATCAAGAATTTTAATACTGGCTATTGATTGGGCATCAAAACAAACTGATAACAAACTGCTCCAACAAAAAACACTTCCACTATTTAATAATTTAGGAAAAATAGCCCTTGGCTTATTTGGAACATATTTCATTTTTCTTAGTTGGGATATCAATATTAATGGTATTCTCGCATCCGCAGGTGTTTTAGGTGTAGTTTTAGGTCTAGCAGCTAAAGATACTGTTGCCAATTTTTTTGCAGGTATTTTCCTAATGGCCGATTCACCTTTTAAAGAAGGTGATTATATTTTATTAGAAACTGGAGAACGAGGATATGTTAAATCTATGGGTTTAAGATCTACACGCTTTTTAACGCGTGATGATATAGAAATTACCATACCAAATTCTGTGATTGCATCTTCAAAGATTGTTAATGAAAGTGGTGGCCCTGAAGATATTGAAAGAGTTCGCATCACTCTTATGATTGCCTATGGATCAGATATTGACGAAGTCAAAGATCTTTTAAAATCAATAGCTCTAAAAAGTGACAATGTTCAAAACGAGCCTGAGCCCAGAGTTCGATTTAGAGAGTTTGCAGAATCTGGAATAAAATTACAGCTGCTATTCTGGATCTATAAGCCTGAAAAAAGAGGCAGAACTGTAGATGCAATTAATACTGAGATTTATAAACGATTTAAAGAAAATCAAATTACAATACCTTATCCGACAATGAGAGTATTGATGCCAGATAAATAAGCTGAAGTTTTAATTTATAATTTTATCTTTCTTTCAACAGTCTATATACCAACAATAATAGAACTAGAATAATAATCCTACCACCATCAGTATAGATTATATTTTGAATCAACTCTATTAAATAGTCTCTATTCATGTTAATTATAAATAAAAAATGATTAGTACTACCTAAATGCTGAAATTGGAAGCCATTTGCTTTTAATTAGACTTTCATTTTCAAGTTCAGTCCAGGCAAATATTATCTGATCATTAACTTTTTCCATTTGTGGATAACCCGAAACTCTTCCAGGTTGAATCTCTGATACAATATATGGGGTGTTAATACTTCCATCTCTAGAAATTATAGAAGCTACTATATTTGTTGTTTGTTCACTTGATTCAATCCAACTAGCCATTACCTCATAAGGACTGATCCAAGTTAGATCAACTCTTCCAATGGGTTTTGACGAGTCTAATCGTAGAGGAGATTCAAATGAAACCCCTTCATCATTTGAGAATGCCAAATTAACCATCGGTTGGCTATTAGGTGCTGTATACCATGCTATAGCAACGTTATTATCATCAGAGGCTAGCATAGGTCCATTCACTGGACAACCCGCAATTTTCCAATTATCTTTGTAAACGGGGTATGGATCATCACATTTATCCATTGTACAGCGAACTATATTAATATCACGAATTTCTGATTCTCCACGATCACGATAAGCAAAAATTAGACTATTTTGTGTCCTTACAGCTGAAGTAGGACAACATTCACAGACGCGCCCATCAAGTTTTTTCTCAAGAATCATACCACTTTTTTCATTAGAAGATGTTTGATAAAGATTCATTGCACCATAACCCATATCACTATGACTAGAAGACATATTCCTACCGTCCAGCCAAATCATTCCTAAATCATTATTCATATCATTAAAAAATGATAAAAATCCATGCTCACCCAGCGCACCGTCATTATGGGGTGTTTGTGGAGATGACCAAGATTCTCCACGGTTGTAAGAAGTAACAACTTTTATGTCATAATCATAGGTGCCAGCGCCTGAACGTTCCAACCAATGTGCGGCAATTGAATCACCACCAATATGATAAATTGATGGAAAATCAGCCCAATTGACAAAATACGCTCGACTTGAAGATATAGTTTTGCTTATAGACCACTTTTTGTTTTGAAATTCTGACCAATTTAAAGACCAATTAACTGAGTCAATTTTTTCAAACCAAGACATTAAAAGACCACCTTCTTGAGTAGATGCAAGTCTAGGATATTGGCTTCCTTCCTTCATCTTTGGTAAATCAAAATTTGGATTCGAACAAGAAGCCAAAAACAGCAAAATGAATATTAATTTATTCATTTTAACAAATATGAAATTAACTAATCACTACTTTGAATTTTGCAACATAGTTCGAGATCATTATAAGCATCCTTATTAGCCTCATGACCATTAACACTATATCCTATGCTAGTTATAGTTTTTTCAATATCAGATATACTTAACATAGAAGCTCTGTAGATTACTTTTCCTGATTGAGATTTCAGATCCACTTCTACTTCTTTTACACCTTTTAATTCAGCAACCGCCTCTTCAATTTTTATTGAGCACATTAGACATTGCATTGTTCCAAATTCTAGATCAGCTGTTTTTTTATCATTACTGCAACTAGCTAAAAAGGTCAATAAAGAAAGAACAATAATATTAATTATCTTCATTCTTGCAACTTTAAAACGTGGAAACAATTTGTTTAATTAGCCTTTTTACTATTCAAGTAGAATAATATCGCAAAAACGAAATTAATTACACAACCTATAATCGTATTTGCATTAGGTGGAACATTATCAAGAGCTAAATCATAAGCGCCAAGTACACCAAATAAAGCCCAAAAAAGACCTGTTACCATTCCAAATTTTGAAATGTTATTTCCAGACCATTCAGGTATGAGCCAATGTAGAGTGGCAAGAGAAGCCATTGCTAAGCCCATAAATCTCATCATCATTTTTAATCCGGGAGTATATTGCCAGGCGTATTGATCCATAATCATCTGAGGTGCAAACCACATTCCCAAAATCCACATTCCCATAAAAACTGCGGC
>CAYRYZ010000085.1:0-1191 GCA_964428745.1 uncultured bacterium
CCAGCAAAACCAGAAGTAATTTTCACAAGAGTTGAATTACCATAACCGCGAGAAGCTAGTGCGGCAGCAAAACATTGAACCCCGCTCCAATTCACGATTCCAAATAACATCACCATACCGATTTCCATTGTCATTCCAAGTGCAGCAATTTCCCATGCATTCTCAATATGTTGTCCCCATAAAATGTGATAATCAAGCGACCAAACAAACATGTAACCAATTGATCCAAGAATGATGAGCATCGTTCCCAAACTCAAGAGTCCATCTTCTTTTTCCTTTTGAAGTATGCTATTGAGTGTGTGTGTACCAAAAATTAATAGGGCAATTCCTAAAATAGAAAGTATTGGATATAATAAACTAAGGGTGCCACCGTTTGTGAGTTCTTCAGAAAAATAGCGCCAAATCAAAGACCCTTCTTCTGGAGTTCCCCCCATTGTAATTTGCAATAAAAATGGGATCGTCAATAGTGCAGCCCCAATACATAGACAAAGACCACCTAATTTACTTAAAGACATAGAATTCATATGATTTTCCTAGGTTGTTAGGGAATGTTGAGATTACATGCATATATAAAACAATGTCAATAAAAAAAGGTTACCCATAGCTAGCACCTTTTCCTTATTTTAATAAAATTTAATTAATTAATTTCAATAGACACTATGAAATACAAAATATATTTATTTATATCTTTATTTTTACTGATTTCATGCAATAATAATTCCAATGGAATCCCAAGTCATATTTACCCAGATTTAAATAATAAAATTCAATATCAAGTAGATTGGCAAAAAAAGTTTTACGATAAAAGAATTACGGAATTCAAAGCGTCTCCAATTGGGTATAATCAAATCGTTTTACTGGGTAATAGCATTACTGAAGATGCAAAAGGTTGGAACGATAGCATCGGGATTACTAACATCACGAATAGAGGTATTTCAGGAGACATAACAGATGGTATACTAGTAAGACTAGATGAAATTATATACTTTAAACCTTTAGCTATATTCTTACTTGTTGGTATAAATGATATTTATGCAATGAACTTACCCGAGGGTAAACAAACCGAAAAACATATAATTAATAATATTATAAAAATATTAGAAAAAATTCGTAAAAAATCACCTCAAACAAAATTGTATCTACAAACTATTCTACCAACACATAGAGAAGATATAAAAAATCAAATAAAGC
>CAYRYZ010000085.1:1291-3503 GCA_964428745.1 uncultured bacterium
GGCACAAAATTTCGATCAAAAAACTGTTTGTTGGCCTTCCAAATTTGACGCCCATACGTAGAACGATAAAAACTTAAACCGATCCGATCAAATGCTCTATCATCGAGAATATTATCCTCTAATTGAAGAAATATATTTTCAACCCTTCGAAGCCCAGTCATAACAGTTAAAAATAATTGCATATCATCGATCGAATCAAAATCTTCTCTGGGTACACCATCGTATAATTTTTTTACCAGACCAGCTAGATTTCTGTCCGTAGCAATAGTAAGATATAGTTCACTAGCTTGATCAGAGATGGCCTGGTTAGTCGCTCCTCTTACTGCGGTCGTATTTTGACTGATCTCCATACCTACAAAGATCAAAGATGCGATTACACTAATAAATCCAATGAGTTCTAATCTATTTCTATTCATAAATCTATATTTTTAATTATTTAAATAATACTTCATAAGTACAGAATCTACCTCAACTAATTTATCTCTAGTATTTCGTAATCGTTCTAAATAATACTTTTTTCTAAAATCATGATATAATAGCAATCCGTTATGGAATCTATCGCCAAAAAAATACTGTTTGACCAATTGAGAATCAACTGTAGTTGATTTATATATAGGTTTAAAAAAATGCAATGCATGTTCACGATCAAAAGCTTCTCCACGTTGATCAATTAAATCACCATTTAATATTAATCTTTTATAGTAATGTTCATATAATTTTGAGATAGGCTGCACAAGATTATTATCTTTTGACATATTAAATCGACCGCTTGCGACTGATGCAGTATATGCTGATTGATTCCCAAAAAATGTAGGCACTGATAAACTACCTACTACACTAATAACAGTATCAAAATCAAAACTAGTATGGCCATCAAGAACAGATAGTAGATACTCTTCCAGTGTAACCATTTGCGTATTACTAGCAATTAGTGTATCAATGTGAAGTAAGTCTTCCTTTATTTCTACATGGATCTTTAGATAGTCTTCTTTTAGCCGTTTATTTACTTCTTTATCTTCCTGGTAATCGTCGAACCATAAAGAAAGAAATAATCCTAAAAAAACAGCTAAAAATTCTACCCCACCCCTTGTTGCAATGTTCATATGATTCTATTTTAATAAAACCATTTTGAATGTCTTCACATAGTCACGAGTTTGAAGTTGATAAAAATATACTCCACCGGGCATAGATATTCCTGAGTTATCCTTACTATCCCAAACCGTTGTATGGTAACCTGCAGGTATAGCCTGATCAATTAGCCGCACTACTTCCCTACCTAATATATCATAGATCACTAATTTTACATGTCCTTCAATTGGAATATCGTACTGAATTGTGGTTATAGGATTAAATGGATTAGGATAATTTTGATGAAGCGCAAATTCCTCGGGGACAGGTGATAATAAAACTTCTTCATATCCTGTTCCAATTACTTGATTATCCTGATCAATATATCGATACGATATTGCGATTAAAGTTTTTTCAACACGTAAGTCAAAAAGATCAAATAAAATTTGGTTATTAAATGAATGAATCTGATGCGTTAATAAATGCCCGGATAATGTATCCTGCTTACTTAAGCTCATTAACATTTCATTTTGATTATTTTGGTTTGATGGACGTATTCGAATTTCACTGGGTAAATAATTAATGATAATTTCAGACCCATGTGTACCTTCAGGTGGCTTAATGGCAAATTTATCACGATTTACTCTACTATTAAGATTTTGACCGATATTTGGACCCAATTTCGCTTCTAATTTCCCTATGCGACCATAATCCCAGTGCCACATTCGATAAAATACCATTCCATCACGCGAATTAAACACGCCATCTAAATTAGGTTTAAAATGAGGCGCAGTCCCACTAACAGGACCTATTTCATAACTTAAAGCCTTTTGCTCCCAGGCACTTGTAAAATTATTTAAATCGAGAAGATCAATCGAACCATCTTTATTATAATCACCTAATATAGATACATAATATTGATACTGTTTTTCTTCACCCACATTGCTAGAAAGATCAGTTAGACTTTTCACGTCAAATCGTATACTGTCACCACTAGTGAACGGGGCACTAAGAGTTAGATTGATTCTATCTTTTTGAATGGTATAAGATTTGACAATACTATCACCTAGAACTGAACTCATGTTAATACTCACAGAAGCGATGGGTTCAGATACCATTATCTCAATCTCTACATTTTCAGTGG
>CAYRYZ010000086.1:0-3463 GCA_964428745.1 uncultured bacterium
TTAATTCTTCTGATCAATTTTGGGAATTGTGGAATTTAGTTTTTATTCAGAATAATCGTCTAGATAATGGCGACTTAGAATCTTTGCCTGCCAAGCATGTAGATACAGGAGCAGGATTTGAAAGGATTGCATCGGTTTTACAAAAAACTTACAATAATTATACAACAGATCTATTTATGCCAATTATCAAACAGACAGAAAAGCTTACAAGGTCAAAATTTGTTGATAATCCAGCCCCATTTCAAGTTATAGCTGATCATATCAGAATGTTAGGTTTCTCAATTGCGGATGGTTGTATGCCAAGTAATGAAGGACGAGGTTATGTTTTACGTAGGATTGTAAGACGGGCAGCCCGATTTGGTCGAGCATTAGGTCAAGAGAAACCATTTATTTTTAATCTTACGGATGTTCTTTGTGACATCATGGGAGATTCTTTTCCAGAGATTGTGGAAAAGAAGGACCATGTTAAAAAAGTTATAGAGTCAGAAGAAGTTTCTTTTGGAGACACGCTTGGACGGGGTTTAAATCATTTTGAAAAAGTACTAAATGATCTTAGTGGAAATAGTATCCCCGGCAAAGAAGCTTTTCGTTTATATGATACTTTTGGCTTTCCACTTGATTTGACAGAACTTATGGCTAGAGAGAAGGGATTATCTGTAGATGAGAAAGGGTTTAATAAAGAAATGGAAAAACAGAAAGCAAGGGCAAAATCAACGGCTAAATTTACTCAAGAGACAAAAGAATTAAATTGGATTACTTTATCTAAGGGAGATGATTTCAGTTTTATTGGCTATAAAAAGACATCTGGAAAATCCCAAATAAGACGGTATGCGCAGCAAGGAGATCAGATATTAGTTGTAATGGATAAGACCCCGTTCTATGCTGAATCTGGAGGACAAATTGGTGATACGGGCACTATAAAAGGTTCTGATGTAGATTTAATTGTGAATGATGTAAAAAAGGATGGTGAGGAGTTTATTCACTACTGCACTGGAAGTATTGATAAGAAAGTCAAAGGAAGTGTCTCTTGCAAGGTTGATTTTGAACGTAGACAAAATATTAGAAAAAATCATACTGCTACGCATCTAATGCATCAGGCCCTAAAGGATGTTCTAGGTGAGCATGTGCAACAGGCTGGTTCATTAGTTCATCCAGATTATCTAAGATTTGATCTCTCACATTATGAAAAAATAACCAATGAGCAAATTCGAGAAATTGAAAGAAATGTTAACTCGCAAATATTGTTAAATAACAGTTTAGATGTTTCAGTTAAACTTTTTGATGAAGCAAAAAATGACGGTGCTATCGCGATGTTTGGTGAAAAATATGGCGAGGAAGTCCGAGTAATCACCATTGCAGATTACTCTAAGGAATTATGTGGTGGTACGCATGTAGATCGAACAGGTGATATAGGATTATTTAAAATAATTGAAGAATCTTCTTTAGCTGCTGGTGTTCGTCGCATTGTTGCAGTTTCCGGTCAAAAGTCAGTCGAATATTTTCAAGAACAATCTAACGTTTTGCAGAAAGTGCAATCTCAGCTCAATTGTGGGACAAATGATATTAGTTCAAGAATTGATCAGTTAATTTTGCAAAATAAAACTTTAGAGAAAGAATTAAAAGTTAATAAGAAAGCAGATGTTAGTATTAATATAAAAACTTTAATGGAAGATTCACATTCGATAGGAAAACATTCGATTGTTATCAAAGAAATTAGTGCAAAATCACTCGATGAATTAAAAGATATAGGTGATTCTTTGTTGAATGTGATGAAAAGTGGAGTGGGTGTCCTTGGTGCTGAAGGCGAAAAGCCTTCCATTGTTATTGTTGTAACACAAGACTTGATAAAGTTAGGAATTAATGCTGGGGATTTAGCGAAAAATATTGGTGCTCTTATGGGTGGTGGTGGTGGTGGGAAACCTCACTTGGCGACTGCTGGAGGCATTGATTCAGTAAAACTGAAAAAGGCAATGGAGGAAAGTCTTGATATCATAAAAGAACTTATAGAAGGAAAAAGTTAATTATGCAGTACAAGCAGGATGGTGATACGTATATCATTTATATTGAACAAAATGAACCTATTATGGAAACATTAACTCGATTTTGTAAAGATAATAATATTATAAATGCTCAATTATCTGGTATAGGAGCAATAAAAGATATTGAACTGGGTGCTTATGATTTGGAAAAACAGGAATATATCAAAAAACTTTATACAGAAATATGGGAATTAACATCTTACCAAGGGAATGTTTTATTAAAAGATGGTGAACCATTTATCCATGCTCATATCAATATATCAGATCATAGTTTGACAGGTAAAGGAGGCCATTTGTTTGAAGCCAAAGTAGCTGCTGTGGGTGAATTTATTTTGCGTAAGATTAACACAGAGGGAGTACGTGAATTTGACCCCAATATTGGTCTAGCCTGTATGGCTTTTAACTAAGGAGAATTTTATGGATAAAACTGTTATTACTGATGCTCATGCGCCAAATCCAATTGGATCATACAATCAAGCTGTAATTTCTAATGGATTTGTATTTACTGCAGGCCAGATCGCTATTAACCCAGACACCGGAAAATTAGTTGAGGGAAGTTTTAAAGATCGAGTGGACCAGGTTTTTAAGAATCTTTCTGCTATTTTAGAAAGTGCAGATACAAATTTATCAAATGTTGTAAAGTTTACAGTTTTCTTGACTGATATGTCTTATTACGGAGATGTAAATGAAGTCTTTAATACTTGGCTTGATGAAGCTAATGCGCCAGCTAGGTCTCTTGTCGCTGTAAAAGGACTGCCAGCAGATACTGATGTTGAAATCGAGTGTATCGCAACAGTAAAATAAATTGATGGTTCGACTAATACTGATGATGATGATGGGGACAATCTTTAGTCAAATTCCTGATTCTACGCTTCAAAAATCACCATCAAAAGCAGTAAGATCGGCTCTTTTATTACCTGGTGGTGGTCAATTCTATAATGGTCAAAAATTTAAAGGGTTTTTACTTATGGGTGGCGCAGTAGTATCTGGTTTTTTATACGCAGATTATGCTAATAAATACCATAATTACACTGGTGTTGATACTTTTGAGAAAGAACGGTACTTAAAGCTTAGAAACAAATATGGTTGGTGGGTAGGATTTGTCTATATTTACGGTCTTCTTGATGCTATTGTTGAGGTCCATTTGCATCCATTTAATAAAGTTATGAATGAAGATCTAGAAAAATCTAAAGTGGAGGTTAGTAAAGAACAATGAGTAGTCAACGCGAACAATGGGGATCTAAGCTTGGTTTTATACTTGCAGCATCAGGATCCGCGGTTGGAATTGGTAATATTTGGAAATACCCCTCTATGGCAGGTCAAAATGGAGGTGGAGCTTTTACTATTGTTTATTTAGCATGCATTCTCGTTGTTGGACTATCTATTGTAGTTGCTGAATTTGTTATTGGAAGAAAAACTCAACT
>CAYRYZ010000087.1:0-3366 GCA_964428745.1 uncultured bacterium
CTCGCGACATCCACCTTGGCAAGGTGGTGCTCTACCAGCTGAGCTACTCTCGCAAATCTTAATTATTAATTATAGAGTTATTATCCTTGAATAAATTAAAAGTTGTTACTTTTTAATCAAACTGATTTTGGATAGAATTCAAATAAGTTGTCTCTTCGATAAAGAACTATAAATCCCATAATTAAATAACCAATATCCCTTATGACAGTCTGTAAGCCTATATTATCTCCGCCTTCAGTTGTGACTGAAAAACATCCACATTCTATACTGATTCCCCTAGCTAAAGCTTGAGATATTGCAAAAATAAAAATGATATTCATTATGATAACCATTATAGCGGCACCATCAATCATCACACCAGTAATAAGCGCAACACCAGCTAATAATTCCAGCCATGGCAATGTCAAGGCTAATAAGTTTTCAAGTCCAAATGGTAAAACATGATAATTTCCTATCGCTTTAGCAAATTCTGCCGGGTGTGCTATTTTATCTAAACTTGCATAAATAAATATTCCACCTAGTACAATTCTACAAATCAAAATTATTGGACCTTTAAAAAATTGATTCATTGCCCAACCTCACTTGGATATGATGCATTTGACCATTCAACCCATCCACCTTTAAAAACGTATAATTGCATAAACCCAGATTCTTTAAGGTCATACGCTAAGTCTTCACTGTCACCACAGCCAGGATCACCACAATAGACCACTAGAGGATCATTTTTTGACTGCTTTTCTTCTATATTAAAAACTAGCTCCATAAGAAAACCATTCCTCATTGCATCTTTTATATGTCCAGCTTCGTAATAGCCTTCATCTCTAGCATCAAGAAATAGGACACCATTATCAAAAAATTCCTTGGCTTGATCGAGAGATATTGCAACTAAAACAGGTTCGGTTGAACTTAAATCAATTGATTCCACAGCTTCTAATTTGGGTGCAATCCAAGGTATAGAATCAGTCCTCACCAAATTTGAACCAAAACCAATTAAAGATGATAGTACTAAGAAGATAGCTGCTTGATGGATAGGTCTATTGTATTCAATCATTTATTATCTTTGAGTTTAAAATAACTAAACAAATTTACTATAGAACTTGAACAATCAAAAATTCTGTTCTTTAAATTTGATCTTTTGCGGTTAATATTATTTTCTTCGATAATTTAGTCGTGATTCCTAATGCTTCATGAATTTCATTAGGTTTTAAAGCAGCAATGATTTTCATGTTCTTATATTTCTTCAATAACAAGTTGACCCGTTTATCGCCCATTCCAGAAATATCATGAAAAACTGACTTTGATATAGAGTCTTTACGTTTTTGTCTTTGAAATTTTATTGCAAAACGGTGTGCTTCATCGCGAATACGTCTAAGTAAAATCAGGCCAGATGATTGTTTATGAATAGATTGTGGATCAGAATTTCCGGGAACAAACACTTCCTCTAATTTTTTAGCAAGCCCAACAATAGGTAAGTAGTCTAACCCCAATTCTCTTAATGCTGATACAGCCATAGAAAGCTGACCTTTTCCACCATCTATTAATATAAGATCAGGTAATCCTGTCCCCTCTTTTTTTACTCTTTTATAACGACGAAATACAATCTCACGCATCGAGGCAAAATCGTCGATTCCTTTTACTGTTTTTACTTTGAATTTTCTATATTCTGTTTTTTTTGGCTTACCGTCAACAAAGCATACCATAGCTGCTACAGTGTTAGTTCCACCTAAATGTGATATGTCAAATGCTTCTATACGCCTTGGGGGTACTTTTAATTGTAGATCCTCTTGAAGTTGGTCTACCATTTTTGGTATCAATTCTCGTCGCTTTTTTCTATTTATCAACCACTCGCCTAACAGTAGCTTTGCATTTTGGTATGCTAATCGTAATTCTTTAGCTTTTTCTCCACGTTCGGGTACCTTCAGTTTAATTGAACCATTTCTTTTATTTTTTAGCCAATTAATGACTTGATCTAGGTTACTTGGTTTATTGGCTACAGATATTTCCTTTGGTATAAAGTCAGATTCGAGATAAAACCTTGTTAATATAGTTTCCATCAATTTTGAATCATCATCTAAATTCCTCAAGGATAATTTTTCTCGACTCGTTATTCGTCCATTTCGAATTCTTACAATTACTGCAATACCAAAATCTTCTTCTTTCGCTAGAGCAACAACATCACGATCTTCGAAATCAGATGCAACTTTACGTTGACGGCTATTAAAGTGATTAATCGCATTAATCTGATTCCTATACATACCTGCATCTTCATAACGCATTTGATCAGAAGCTTTTAGCATCTGATCATTTATATATGATTCGGTATCTTTAGTTCGACCTTGCAAAAAGCCTATAACTTGCTTGATCATGGCATTATAATCTTTTTCAGATACTTTCCCTTCACAGGGTCCTTGACACTTTTTAATATGATAATCTAAACAAACACTAACCTTTTTAGCAGCAATTGAATCATGATCTATATAATAATCACAACTACGAACAGGAAATATTTTATGAACTGCTTTTAGTGATTGTCTTAAATGATATACATCTGTATACGGTCCAAAATATTTTGAACCATCGTGAACAATTTCTCGGGTAATAAAAACCCTAGGATAGGGCTCTTTTGTAATTCTTATATATGGAAATGATTTATCATCTTTAAGATTAACATTGTAATGGGGTTGATGCTGCTTAATCAAGTTCGCCTCAGTAAGTAGTGCCTCCACTTCATTTCTAACAACTAACCATTCAATATTGTTAATCCTTTTAACCATTGAAATATTCTTGGGTGATTGATATTTACTTTTTTGAAAATATGATCGAACGCGATTGCGTAGATGTTTTGCCTTACCAATGTAGATAATATCGCCACTATTATCTTTGAAAAAATATACACCAGGCTCTGTTGGAACCTGTTTGATGTTTCTTGAATCTAATGTCACTTATATACTAATTCAGTTCATCTACTTTCTTATAATCCTTAGATAAAATAAAGTCAGACTGGTTAAATGGTTCTTTTTTTGCCTGCTTGATCTCCCATGACATTTTAAATCCATCATCATCATCCTTTTGAGTCATTTTATATTTTACCAGCCGACCTTCTACCGACTCAAATTCATGCCCAGCACTTCTTAACATCGGTTCTGAAAAACTCCTCGGAGTTGTTTGGGCGCTTCCACCATAAGATGATACTAATTTTGATTCAACATCTAATGCATAACTAAATAAAGATGTATCCATCGTAAACCATTCCTCAATTACAACTCTACCACTTCTACCCATCATTTCTGTTGTGACTTTTTTTGCTAAAAATTCACCAATTTTTTCAAAATTATTATTTATAGTTCGATTAACCTCATTATTATC
>CAYRYZ010000088.1:0-3363 GCA_964428745.1 uncultured bacterium
GCTCGATCTTTAAATCCTACATCTCTAAGCTGTTCTATATCTTTAGCAAAAATATCAGCTGGTCTTTCAGTTAGTTTTGCAGCATAATTCAGCATGGATATTTGCTTTATTGAAATATCAGCTAATCTAAAATCTGATTTTAGTTGATTAACTAGGGATTCATTTTTTGTTAGTTTGAGAAGACCTTCTCCATGATGAACAATTCAATAATGGCATTGATTTATTGCGGATACTACTAGAGCAATCATTTCCCGATCAGTTCGTCTTAATGGGGATTTACCATACATTAAAGTTTTATATAATTGTACGTGTGCAGCGAGTGATTCAGGATTTAAACTATGTATTTTAAGAATATTATCAACGCCACCCCATGGCTCAATCAATTGATCGTATTGTTCTTTTAATGATCCCTCAGCATTTTCTTCATCTATGATATCTATCCAAGCCATTCAATATACTTTCTTTATTATAGTAATATAATGAAACTTCTATGGATTACTGAAATACTTATCATATAAATTGTATAGATTAGATATATAAATAAAATTAGTTATTTATTCACAGGAGTCAACCACAACTACAATGAAACGTTTAATATTATCAGCTATACTAATAACCCCACTGGTCTTCTTGTTTTTACTAATCATTTTGGTGCTTTCTGGAGTTCTTGCTGTGGTCCCAAAAATTTAATTATTATTATGAAAGTTAGTGTAATAATTGTATTTATAGTTTTTTTGATTATTGGAAGCTTTCTATTGTTTTATCCAACCAATAATACTCAAGAGTCAACTCCTGCAATTTCAACATTAGAGGGAGTTGATCTTTATGGAAACCCAAACAATATTTTTTTAGATGTAAGAACATTAGATGAGCATAAGACAATATCAATTCCAAACTCATTAATAATTCCTGTCCAAGAATTGGAATCTCGAGTGAATGAATTGAAAAAATATAAAGATCAAAATATTGTAGTCTACTGTAGAAGCGGAAATCGCTCACGTACTGGGACTGAAATATTAATTAATAATGGTTACAATGCTGTAAATCTAAGCGGAGGTATAATTAATTGGACCGGCCCTGTCTCAGATAAATAATGCAAATAAAGTAATAGCCATCAATGTGGTTACAAAATAATTATACTGTTTCATTTTTTGGTTTCTTGGGAGTATGTATAGGCTATTTTACTGGATATCAAGAAATTTGTATTATGATTGGAGTAGGGATAGGAATTTTAATTAGATACTTAAGCGGTAAAACTAAATGAAGAAACTATGGTCTATTATATCAATTGTATTTATTTCTTGCTCTAGCCCAGCAGTTAAATATGAATATATTGAAAAAAATGAGGCTTTTAGAAAATCAATTAATTCTGGATATTTCTCTTTACTCAGTAAAGGCTATACTTATTATGAGTATAATAACTTAAGTCAGGATGAAATAATTGTTTTAATCCATGGATTTTCAGTGCCTACATATATTTGGGATGAAACTTATTATGAATCAATAAAGCGTGGATATAGTGTATTAAGAATGGATTTATTTGGAAGGGGCTATTCAGATAATCCTGATGTTTTATATAATGATGAATTGTATGCTAATCAAGTATTAGAACTTTTAGATGAACTTAAAATAGATAAAAAAATTAATCTAGTTGGTTTATCAAATGGAGGAAGGGTTATTTCAAAAATTGCTGAAAATAATTCAGATAGAATCAAAAGATTAATTTATGTTTCTCCAGCAGGTTTCCATAATCCCAAATTAAAGCCAGATACCTCAGAAGTCACCGAAATTGAAATTGCTTCATTTATAAGTAATAGATATAAAACAATTGCCAAAGGTCAGCTAGATGATTTTAAAGAACCTTCCAAGTTTCAAGGATGGGATACAAAGTATGAAGAACTTCTTAAATACAAAGGATTTGCACGTGCACTTATATCCACAACAAAAAATAATTATTCATTAGATACGATTAATCAAAAAATTGGAGCAAGTGATCTACCACAATATGCAATATGGGGTGATCATGATAAAGTATTACCACTCAATAAAGTGCAGGATAAAATCAATATAATTATGCCTGACTTAAATTTATTTATTATAAAAGATTCAGGACATCTCCCACACAAAGAAAAATTTGATGATTTTCATAATATCTTTTTCAATAAGATTTTATCTGATTTAAATAATGAATAATGAGACTTTATGAATAGAAGAGATTTCATTAATAAAGTTACATTGACTCCATTTGCTTTTTATGCTTTACAGTCCTGTGGTCTAAGCTTAAAAAAGCCTAAATATAAATTTGCAATCGCAACCTATTCGTATTGGCATTTCAGAGATCCAAAGGTAACCGTACAAGAAGTTATTGAACATGCTGCTAACTTAGGGGCAGAAGGTGTTGATGTGCTGCATGTTCAAATGGATAATGAAACCCCTGAATATCTTGAATTTCTTAAAAACTATGCTCATGATAAAGGGATAGAATTGATCTGTTTGTCAATCCATCAGGATTTTGTTGATCCTGATCCGAATGAAAGGGATCGAAATGTTCAACACACTATAAAGTGTATAAAGATTGCCAAAAACCTTGGGATAAAATATATACGTTTGAATTCAGGTCGTTGGAATACAACAAAATCTTTTGATGATCTTATGGCTAATCGCGGGATTGAACCGATATTACCTGGAGTAACTGAAGATGAGGGCTTTCAATGGTGTATTGACTCTATAAAAGCGTGCTTGCCTACAGCAGAAAAAATGGGTGTAGTGTTAGCACTGGAAAATCATTGGGGATTAACTCGCACGCCAGAAGGTTTATTAAGAATTGTTAATGCTATCGATTCACCATGGTTGGGTGTCCTCATGGATACGGGTAATTTTCTTGAACAACCGTATGAAAAACTTGAAAAGATTGCATCTAAAACTGTTTTCGTTCAGGCCAAAACATATTTTGGTGGTGGAGAATGGTATACCTTGGATTTAGATTATTCACGTGTTGCAAAAATATTGAAAAAGGCAAATTATTCCGGATATATTTCTCTGGAGTTTGAAGGGAAAGAAGATCCAAAAACCGGTGTGCCTAAAAGCCTTAATTTATTACGTGATGCTTTTTCTTAATTTTTTAAAATTAGTAAAAAAATAAGGCATGATTAAAAAAATTAACTTAATAATTGCTACATTATATTCAATCGCCTTAGCAATAGTAGAAACATTATTAAACTGGGGAAATTGGCAGTATGCACCTCTTTGGATAGTTGATTATTTGATAGTTATTATTTTGCTCCTCGGGGTCTTTGTTTGTAAAGAAACCCAACAAAAGGTTTTGTTGTTAGGTTGGTCATTTTCTGCTGGTGTAATGTATAT
>CAYRYZ010000089.1:0-3338 GCA_964428745.1 uncultured bacterium
ACTCACGACCAATGGCTTAAAAGGCCACTGCTCTACCAACTGAGCTACCGGATCGCCAATATTTTTTTATTGTTCAAAAAAGCGGTTTGAAAATTAAGTTAATCAAGTTGCGATTCATATAAAAATACTAATCTAACTCTCCCTCAATACAAGTTGTATCAAAACCTCCGCGTGTATTATAAATAGTAGTCACTCTGATTTGTTTAGTATCCAATGTTGATTTTAAATCATTATATATTCGCTTGGTGGCACCTTCTTGGTAAATCCCTACATTTCGAAAGCTCACAAAATAATATTTAAGAGATTTTAATTCTATACACTTTCCGCCTTTAGGGTAGTATTCTATTTTTACATATGCCATATCAGGTAAACCACTGAATGGGCATACGGCACAGAATTCATCTGTTTCAGTCATGATATATTGATCAGGGCTATCGAAAGGAAAAGTCTCTAGAAAATCGGGATTAATATCATCCTCTGAATTAAATTCAAAATATTTACCTTCGGGTTTAGCCATCTTCACCCTCATAGATACAGCCAGTGGTACAGGTTTCTTTTACTTCAAGAGAACAAAGATATTTCAAATTAGGCTTTAGTCGCTCCCAAATCCATTTTACTAGGTTTTCACTTGTTGGATTTTCTAATCCTGAAATTTCATTAAGATAATGATGATCGAGTTCTTGATAAATAGGATCAAATGCTTTTTTTAATTCGGCAAAATCTTCTACCCAGCCAATTGATTTATCGATAGGGCCATCTAACGTAATTCTAATTTTAAAGGAATGTCCATGTAGCTGTCGGCATTTATGATCTTCTGGAACATTGGGAAGCATGTGCGCAGCTTCAAATGTTATGTCTTTATATATTTTCATATTATATATACTAGGGTATACCTAAAAATTTATGTGTTTGTAGGCTCATACTCCAATGAGGATTGTTATGGCAATATTCGATAGTTTTTTTTGTATTTGCAACTTTATTGAGATTATCCATGGGTTGTAATGAAAAATATTTAAATGATAGATTTTCAAATTCTTTTGGGTCTTTTCCTTTTTGGGGATAGACAAATTTAAGTTCGTCACCAGCTTTTAATTTAAGATTACTTCCAATTTTTGGACTAACACAGATCCAATCTAGACCATTGGGAGGAATTATTGTTCCATTAGTTTCTACAGCAATCTCAAAACCAACATCATGAAATGAGGTAATAAAATTATTATCAATTTGTAGTAAAGGCTCGCCACCAGTACATACAACAAATGGTTTTGACTTGGAATCCTTAGGCCAAAAGGATAGAGTATGATCAGCTAGTTTTTTTGATGAAGTAAATTTTCCGCCGCCTGGACCGTTTATTCCAACAAAATCAGTATCACAAAAATTGCATATTGCACTTTTACGATCTTCTTCTAACCCGGTCCACAGATTACAACCTGTGAAACGCAAGAAAACAGCAGGACGTCCAGTATGATATCCTTCGCCTTGAATTGTATAATAAACTTCTTTTAGGGAATACATTTTAAGATATGTAGCTTAATGGATCGTTAAGTCCGATTTCATTAAACCCCTTTTGTCTGAGATTACATGCATCACATTTACCGCAGGGGTCTCCGGTTTCAAAAGGATCGTAACAAGAATGAGTTTTTATATAATCTACACCGAGTTCCATGCCTTTTTTTATTATTTGGGCTTTTGTAAGATTAATTAAAGGTGTATGGATATTGATTGAAGAACCTGATTCAATGCTTGATTTAGTTGCGAGTTTTGCCATGTTTTCAAAAGCTTCAATGTATTCAGGTCTGCAATCTGGATATCCGCTATAGTCTAATGCATTAACTCCAATAAAGATATCATTCGATTCAGTAGTTTCAGCAAATGCCAATGCAAATGAAAGGAAAATAGTATTCCTAGCAGGGACATATGTAACTGGAATTTCAGATGAAATTTCAGTTACATTCCGATTTTTAGGGACATCAATGTTATCAGTCAAAGCTGACCCGCCAAATGCACGAAGATTAATATCCATAACCACATGGTTTGCAACTCCCATTGATTTGGCAATCTTTTTTGCAGCATTGATTTCGAATTCATGTCGCAGGCCATATTTAAATGATAACGCTTGAAGTTCATACCCATCCTGTTTTGCAATTGCTAAACAGGTGGCAGAATCAAGACCGCCTGATAATAATATTACAGCTTTTCTCATAATTACTTAAAATTTGAAAAAGAAATTACATTAGATTATTATTTTGAAACGAAATACAGAATCAAGTATTTTCCAATTACTATTATTAATTGAAACTATAAATATGAAAAAAATACTATTCATAGGGATGCTATTAATTGGTTGTGAAGACAATAAAGGGAAACAGTCTGAATTTGATAGTTCACTTCCAACACTTAATTTAGATAAATTTCGAATAGTGGAGGCTGGAGGCGGTTTTGGAATGGCAACTACTTATTCACTATCTTTTTCAGGCTATATTATAAATACTACGGAAAATGTTTTTAAAACATATCGCCAACAAATAATCTTTACTGCAGCAAATGGGAATCAGACAACAGGTGAAATAACCTTGCCAATGTTTCGTTGGTTATGTCCTTTCGATAGTTTATATGGGGGTGGAAAATCAGAAAATGTTGAAACAGCTACATATATCGACTCTGTGGTCTCCTGGGAAGCAATTGAAAGTGGTTTAATTGTGAATTATGGGACTGGGAATGAGTGTGATAACAATTAATCTTTTTCTGCAACCATCATTATTTCAACCAAAGCTCCTCTAGGCAAAACTGCTTGTACTGCAGCTCTAGCAGGAGGTGCATCACTAAAATATTTTGCGTAGACATTATTCATCGCTTTATAATTATTTAGATCTGATACAAAAACTTGGGTTTGAACAACATTATCAAATCCATAGCCAGCAGCATTCAATACTGCTTCCAGATTTTTCATAACTCGATCAGTTTGTTCTTCAATTCCTCCATCAACTAATTGGCCCGTAGAAGGGTCTAAACCTATTTGACCTGCTAAGTATAACGAATTGTTTATTTCAATTGCCTGCGAATAGGGACCAATTGCTTTAGGAGCTTCATCGGTAGCAATGACTCTTTTATTCCCCCCACTATTTATTTTTATAGAAGAATCTACTTCGCAGCCGAATATATTTATAGACAGGAGAAGCAAAAGAGATTTTTGCATTATCCTATTCCATTTTTAATAATTGATTCCATCGCATCTGAGAAACGATCGATTTCCTCAATTGTAGTATATACATGAGGAGTCACCCTACAGCCTGTAAACTCAGCATGATTAATGGCAACAACAAAAATTCTATATTTAT
>CAYRYZ010000090.1:0-3338 GCA_964428745.1 uncultured bacterium
TTACTAGTGATTGCGGTCTTGTAAAAAAACTCTCGAAATAAAAAACAAAAATCAGGATGCTCAGTAAGGATGACAAGATTTGCCCAGCAATGTAATAAACCGGTCGTAGTTTATGTATAAATATAACAATAATACCGCTCGATAAAATTATCAAACAATAAACTATAGCCCAAAACGGCATTAAGTTTCTCCTTATATGTAATGATTAGCCAATAGGCATTTGATAGGTTACGAAATCTATTGTATTTGAAATCTTGTCATAAACAGCACGAGCCCTATGATTATCTGTAGCTGTAATCCATCTTACATATGGCCAATCATTTTGAGCAGCAATTGATTTAAGTTCTTTAAATAAACATTGGACAGCTCCAGTACCTCTATGATTAGGATGGACATATAAATCATCTAAAAAGCCAATAAGTGATCCTCTTAAAGGAGATGGCATTTCACGAAAATGCATAAAACCAATCAATTCTCCTTCAATCGAGCTAACTCCAATAGCGTAAAATTTTATTTCATCATCAATAATCCAGGACCATACAGTCTTAAGAATATCTTCATTCATGGGTATTTCATAGAAATTTGCATAGCCATGGTAAAGTTGTTTCCATTCCCGCTTATTATGTTTATATAATTTCTCTACATACACAGCAATATACTAAAAAGTTCTTTAATTTAACAATAATTACATCTGGTCTTGATAAAACTTAACAAGCCTTTCAATGCCTTCTTGAATGCCAATTTCTGGCCTCCAATTAAGTTTAGTATATGTTTCACCGACTTCATCTATATTACCTTCATAATCATCATCTCTATAAGAGTCTTCATCATGTACTATATTAATAGAAGGATTTATATTTTTTAAAAAGGAGATAATTTGATTAATTGATATTTGCAATTCTCCTGAAATAATTAAAGTTTCTCCAAAAATTTTGCTAGTAATAATACTTTCACACGCCTTAGCTACATCATCACCATGAATAAAATTTCTTGTTTGAGTTCCATCTCCATTAATAGAAATACTTTCATTTTTGCAAATTTTCTGGGAAAAAATAGAGATAACATCTTCATGCCTACTTAATTCACCATAAACAGTTCCCAGTCGAATTATGTTTGAATTGATATTATATAAAGATGAATAATTATTAAGTATTCTTTCTGCGGTCACTTTTGAAGTTGTATATAAATGCCCATGTTGAGAATGAACATAAACAGAAGAAGCAAGCATAACAGAAGTTTTTCCCTTTAACCTTGAAGCCTCAAGAATATTGGTTGTTCCAAGAATATTTAAATTAATGCATTCTCGAGGAGATGCTTTAACTTTATTGATATTAGAAAAACCAGCAAAATGAAAAATAACTGAAATATCATTTTCAAAAATAGTATGTTTTACGGCTTCGAAATCTAATATTGAACCTTTAATATAATCAGGGTCATTTTCATCACCAGATATATCAAAATTCTTAACCGAATATCCTTTTTCTTTAAAGTAGCGAAAAACATACCCGCCAACAAAACCACTTCCCCCTGTGATTAGTATATTCATGATTTATTCCGATTTATATAATGAAGTTACAGTCTGTTTTAAAGAATGAGCAACATACTCAATTTCATCATTACTAAGACCAGGATAGAGGGGTGGGCATATCTGTCTTTCTGATACAAACTTAGCACCAGAAAAAGATTGGTCACCAATGATATTTAAAGATTCTGGATACTCAGTAAAAACAGGTTGAGAGTGGCATAAATCAGAATAAACTTCTCCAGTCATCATAATGCCATATTTATCTTTCATTATTCTTTTAACCTCAGGTCTTTCAATAGATTTATCCAATAATACAATATATTTATAATAAGAACTTTTGATATGTTTATCAATTTGAACTACACTAAGCCCATTAATATTTTTCAATAATTTATCATATAAAGTAGCTTGCTTTCTTCTCTCATTCAAAATACTTTCCACTTTATGCATTTGCTGAATACCTAATAATGCATGTAGCTCACTGAATCTCCAGTTATAGCCTAATTCAGAGTGAATATTTATAGTATGATCAGTCTTTCCATGCTCTCTTAATACCAAAGATTTTTTATAAATATCTTCATTATTTGTTGTAATCATTCCTCCTTCAGCTGTATTTAATACTTTTGTAGGATAAAAAGAAAATGCTGCTGCATCTCCTAAAGTTCCAGCCATTTGATTTTGTATAGAGGCGCCATGCGCATGTGCTGCGTCTTCAATAACAAACAAATTATTTTCTTTGCATATCTGTATAATCTCATCCCAAAAAGGGCTAATTATGCCACCTATGTGAACTGGAATTACTCCAACCGTATTATCTGATATTTTATTTATAAGATCAGAAGGATCTATTGACAAGTTTTCTTTCATAACATCTACAAAAGTTACCTTTCCACCTGCATGAACAACGGATAATGGTGTAGCCATAAAAGTATTTGTAGGAACAATTATTGATTTATTGCGAACATCAAATGACCTAAGAGGAATTTCAAGTGCACTAGTGCCACTATTAACCGCTACAGCATACTTAACACCAACAAATTCAGAAAAAAGTCTCTCAAATTCAACGACTTTTTTATCCATGGTTAAAAAGCCACTATTTAGTATTTCTTCAAGGCCCTGTTTTAAGAAATCAATTTCTTCATTCGAATAGGGTAAACGAAGTATTGGTATTTTTGTTGAAATTTTTCTACCCATATTCTACAAATACACTTTTTTATTCTCATTAAGTTTATTTAATGAAAGGTATTCTTTAAGCATTTTTTCAGATATATTTTCATTAACCATTAAATCAGGAGATTGATGAAAAAAATACTCCCAAGGTTTCTTTTCGAGTTCATAGCCATCTTCAATCAAAGAATTGTAAATCTCAGTACCATAATATGGAGCCAAAACTGATAGAGAGTAATAATCAGCTTCAATTTGTTTTGCAAATTCAATTGTTTCCTTTAAATCTTTGTCAGTTTCACCTGGAAAACCTGTCATAAAATAAGCTGTAAATGGAACACCAGCGTCTTTCAGAAGTTTTGCCCCTGCAAGCATCTGCTCTTTAGTTTCACCTTTTTTAACCTGTTCAAGGATTCTATTACTTCCAGATTCAAAACCAAGCTTCACACGTTCACAACCTGCAACTTTCATCAATTCACATATTTCTTCATCAAGGTTATCAGTCCTAGCTTCGCATTTCCATGGCATTGATAAACCACTATCTATCATGCCTCGTAAAATCTCCTTCACCCTAGGTTTTCTAACAGTAAACACATCATCAACAAAGTAAACTACTGCATTATCTTTAATAATAAGATTTTCTTTTGAA
>CAYRYZ010000091.1:0-3059 GCA_964428745.1 uncultured bacterium
TCTACTAAGGAGGCTAAAGAAGGAGTGAGTTTAGCTATTTGCGAACAGGTTCGTGATTATTTAATCCATGGTAAATTGAATAATGCGATCAACATGCCTATAGCAGATATAGCGAAACTAAAGGAAATCGAAATTTTTTTAGAGTTTGCTGACACAATGGGTAATTTGCAAAGTCAATTGAATTCTGGCGCTATAAAAAGAGTCCAAGTAGAATCATCGGGGTCAATTGAGGATTCAAAACCTTTGGCTCTAGCATTTTTAAAAGGATTATTATCTAGTCGAATACCTGATAGAGTTAATTATATAAATGCCGAGACATTGGCCGTAGATCTAGGTATAAGTATTGAGCATAGCTATACAAATGATAGTGGTTCCTATACTAATTTGATTAGAACTAAAGTATCTGGAGATAGTGAACCCACAATAATTGCTGGTAGTATTTTTGAAGGTGATCACCCTAGGTTAGTAAATATTTTGGGTTATGAAATGGATTTAAAACCATATGGTACCATGCTATTTACTCGAAATAAAGATGTGCCTGGAGTAATTGGTAGCGTAGGTACTATCTTAGGTAATGCTAATATAAATATTGGAGGATACCTTTTAAGTAGAGAAATGAATGAGGATGAAGCATTTAGTGTAATTAGAGTGGATAGCAAGATTAGTGAAGAGATCTTAGTTGAATTGCAAAAACTTCCAGAAATCCTATCTATTCAACAACTCCATTGCTAATTATGAATGGTGTAAATAATATCAAATCCGTTAATATTGCTGGAGGAGGTATTGCAGGATTATCATCTGCTCATCTACTCAAAAGAAATGGATATTATCCAATTGTATATGAAAAAGAATCCAATATAGGTAAGAGTCGGCATGGTGATTATGAAGGTATAGAGAATTGGATTTTTCCTACTGAAATAAATTCTTTTTTTGAACAACTTGGCTTCAACTTTAGTAAAATACATTCTTTTCCAATCTCAAAATTTTATGTACATACTAAATCAAATAAACCTATCTCAATTAGCCAGCCCCAACCATTTTTCCATGTGATTAAAAGAGGATATAAAGAAACGGATTTAGATTTTCAATTGTATAATCAATGTAAATCATCTGGGGTGGAATTTCGATTTGGTCAAAAAGCACCAAATGATTGTAATATTATTGCAACAGGCACTTCCAAGGCTGCGGCATATATTAAAGGTATAAATTTCGAAACTGATTTGAAAGATCAGATCCATCTTTTGTTAGGAAATAAATTTGCGCCAAAAGGGTATGCATATCTAATTATATTAGATGGAAATGCGACGTTAGCAACTGCTTTTAAAAAAACAAAAACTAAACAAAAAGATACTATTAATAACTGTAAAGATTATTTTGAGTCTATAGGTTTATCTATTCCTCAAGGGAATTCTTTTGCGAGCAGGGGTAGTTTTTCTTTGCCATTTGGTCCCAATCAAGAACCATATAAAGTTGGAGAAGCTGGCGGTTATCAGGATTATTTATTTGGGTTTGGTATCAGAATGTCGATGATATCTGGAATGGGTGCAGCATTATACATCCTTGGGCGTAAAAAAGAGGCAAAAAATGTTTTTCGCATATTGAACCATAAACGAAGATTATCATTTATAAATCGGTTCTTATATGAAAAATTAAATGATAATCAGATGTCCGTAATAGTCAATAAACTCTCTAAATCTAATGACCCACTTTCTATATTATCTGGTATTTACGGGTGGAATACAAAAAATATTTTACGTTGGATTAAATTAAAGTATAGATTTGAGATACGTCCTACTTAGAAGTCTACAATTATTATCTATGTTTATATTGTTATCTGGACTTATCTGGGGCATTAAAGATAAAAATGTGATGTTAGAATTAAATGCATTAGTTATTGGGTCGGCTGTATTTTATATTTCAAATATGTTGTTGAAAAAATAATAATGATTTTCTATTCAGTTATAGAGAATCTAATTCATAAGAGTAAGATATATGTCAAAACTTTGGGATGATTTAAAACACAATATGAAAGAATGGAGTAGTGCAGCGGTAGAGAAAGCTGAAGAAGTAAGCAAAGTCGCAGTTGCTAAAACTGAGGAATTAACTAAGATAAGTAAAATAAAAATAGAAGTTCACCAACTTCAAAGAGATAGACGTAGAGCAAGCGAAGCTTTGGGGAAATTAGCATATGGTCATGCTAAAGATGCTAATATGGTTAATTTTACTGGAAATGCTGAATTTTATTCTCATGTTGAAAAGATTGATAATATTAAAGAATCCATTGCAAATAAAGAAAATGAGATTGATCAGATCAAGTCTCAATACAATCTTGAAGAAGAAGAGGTAAAAGAGATTGAGCCTTTGTCCGAAGTTTTAGAAGAAGAGACCAAAGAGTCAAATGATTAAAGATCGAGTGATCTTTTAAGCGCTAATTAGCATTATTTTAACAAATTCGTAGATTAATGATCTTAATTGTATGATATTGTTACAATATGTAATTTTACGTTCTTATCATCGTAAGAAATAATGTTTAATCGAAATAAAAATACAAATAGATATCACAATTATATAATTGTATCAGAGAAAGATACTGGCGCAAAGCAGGTGCATTTTTCACATCAAAAACTTATAGCAGTTTCAGGTATTGCTATAATTGTTGTCTCATTAGCTTTATTTTTTAGTGTTGATGCTTTAACAAATGTTCTTTATAAGAATAAAATGAATGACCTTAAGGCAAATTACAATCATTTATCTCAAACGCTGTTAAGTTTACAAAATCAATTAGAAGATGTGTCAAGCCAAATGGGTTCGATTGAAAATAAAGATCAAGCAATAAGAACTTATGCTGGATTACCTCAAATAGATAAAGATGTTAGGCAATTAGGTGTTGGTGGTGCCAATATAACTAACACTATAAATATAGATGATATTCCAACTGATATTACTTCACGAATATCTGACATTGAGATGAATGTAAATGCTATGTCTAGGAAAGTTAAGTTAGAATTAAACAGTTATAATAATTTGTATGATATGGTAAAAAAACATTCAGATAATCT
>CAYRYZ010000092.1:0-3025 GCA_964428745.1 uncultured bacterium
TATAGGTGGAATTGCAAGTATAGATGTTAGATTGAAATCTCCTGGCGAATCAGAGCTTAAGATTACGACAAAATCTGAATTATTAGATCCTGAGGATACCGAAATACCAATTAAAGGATTTGGAAAAGGTATTATAAATGCGAAATAGGATACTTATAATTCTTTCTATGCTTTCATTTTTACTTTCACAAGACGGTCTTAATGTTGAGGATTTGACGCTTCTCAATACGATAAAAGATATCAAAGTGACAGCATTTGATATTGTTGGTGATCGACTTTACGCAATTCATCCTGGAACTAATAGTGGGGCTGATTACGCAGCAAGACTTAGTATAGTTAATCTAACAACATCAGCAGTGATCGCTGAGGGTCATGATGGAAGTGATAATGGTGGGATTTCTGGTTATCCAGATAAAATTGCTGTATTTGGCAACATAGTTGTTATTGGTAGCCATAGCGGATTTCATTTTTTTAATGTCAGTGGAGATAACATTGTATATCTTGGCAACGATTTAATTACGAGTAGTTTTGATAAGATTATCATGCATATGTACAAGAAAGATAATTATCTATATGTCACCCATCAGAGTACAGGTTTTGGTGTTTATAATATGACCGATCCTTCAAACCCTGTTACTGTTCATGAGGTAGACTATGGTGTCACCGATTATCCCTATGGGATTTATGCAACGAACGATTACATCTTTCTATGCGATATAGATAATGACCACGATAGACCTGATTCTAAAGTATATATTCATAACAATGGAGGCAGTTATGACAAAATAGGTACTATTTCCAAGGCAGATAACATTTGGAGTCCTTATCGCGTGGCAGTCCATGGGAATCTTTTATATACAGATAAAAAAACAGTCCACAACATTTCTGACCCAACGAATCCTGTAGAGATAAGTGATCACAACTATGTCGGTGAATCATCAAATGGTGAAATGGAAATATATGGGGATTATTTATATATAACAGGAGGAGGCCATAAAAGTTGGGACAATCCACGAGCTTGGATTTATAATATTAAAGATTATACTGATATCAAAACAACCTTTGCCTTTGAAGATACTGTTCAAAGTCATGATGTTAAAGTGGTGAATAATAAAGTTTATTTTTCATTTAGCGGACAGAGAGCTTTGGGTGATTTAAAGGGGACAATCAGAGAGTACGGTGATGATACTCCCCCCACAATTTCTTCTGTTGTACTATCTTCAGATAATACAACTCTTGCTGTAACCATGAGTGAGTCAGTATATAATACTAATGCTGGTAGTGGAGCTTTGGAAGCATCCGATTTTATTTTCGCACTTAGTGGCGGGGTGGCCACCTTATCGTCTACTACGCCTACTAGCATAACCCAAGAAGGCAGGGTGTATACGTTAGGGATACCTTTATTAGGAGCACCAAATGGAAACGAAACTCTGACTGTCAATCCTGTAGTTAATAGTATTTATGATGCTTCTGGGAAAGTTGCCAGTACGGACCAGTCCAATAATTCGGTCAAATTAAATGATAATACCCCACCTACAATTTCTAATACAACAATTGCTAATGACAATTCGACAATAGCAGTGACTTTTTCTGAGCTTGTCTATAATGCAACTGGCGGCAGTGGAACACTGGAAGAAACAGATTTTACTTTATCCAGTACTGGTGGCGTTGCAAGCGTAGCTGCTACAGCTTCAAGTATTTTAATAAATGATAAGGTTGTTACCTTGGGATTGAATATAACCGGTATTCCCGATGGAAGTGAGAAATTAGTTGTTGTCCCGTCTTCGGTAACCGCAATCTATGATGCTGGTGACAATGCTGCTTCAACATCGCAGTCCAATAATACTGTTTTCATGAATGATAAAGCGCCTCCTACAGTTATCTCTATTTCATCAACAAAAGATAATGCGACGTATGGAATTGGAAAAGCGCTCGATATTTATGTGACATTTTCTGAAGGTGTGAACGTTACTGGCAATCCACAATTAACCCTCGAAACCGGAGAAAATGATGCTACGATTAATTTTAATAGTGGAGAATTAGGAGATTCTACAATATACTTTAATTATGTGATATCAGAAGGAGATACAAGTCGCGACTTGGATTACGTTAGTACTGCAGCTTTGAGTGTGATCGATGGATCAATAAAAGATGGCTCAGGAAATACTTCATTATTAGTGATGCCATCTCCAGGTGAGACTAATTCTCTTGGAGCAAATAAAGATCTTGTGATAGATGGAATCAGGCCAATCATCAATAATGTAACAATGGCCAAAAGGAACGAAACGCTTAAAGTAAAAATGAGCGAGCCAGTCTATAATACCAATGCAGGTAGTGGAGAACTAGAAATTAGCGATTTCAAGTATAGTTTAGAAGATGGGACGGCTTCATTGATTAGTTTTGCTCCATTTACAATCTCGAAAAAGGATAGCACCTATACATTGGATCTGAAAATTCAAGGATATGCAAATGGGGCTGAAAAATTAACTGTCTTACCGGTTGATAATAGTATCTATGATATTGCAGGCAATGAAATGCTAATGACCCAAGACAGTAATACCGTGAATCTACTAGAGACAATCCCTCCTATGATCACCTCTGTTTCTTTAGCAAAAGATAATAGTTCGATTGAAGTAACGATGAGTGAGCCATCATATAGTGCCGAAAATGGAAGCGGTTCTCTTGAGATCAGTGATTTTATTTTTACTCTGAAAGATGGAGTTGCGCAATTAGTTAGCGATAATCCCTCAACAATATCTGATTCAGGAAATACCTACACTTTAGGTTTAAACTTATCTACACTCGCAGATGGAAATGAAAAATTAACAGTTAGTCCCGTTGATAGTAGCATTTATGATGTACTAGGCAATCAATCACTAACCTCACAGTCTAATAACGAAGTTAACCTATATGATTTTGTGGTGCCCATTATAACTCAAGTATCCGGAGTTGAATCCAATACTTTAACTGCCACTGAAAATGTAGAGATTGAGATAATGGTATCTGAACCCATCGCTTCTGTGAG
>CAYRYZ010000093.1:0-2932 GCA_964428745.1 uncultured bacterium
GGTTTACGATTAATGTAGACGCATTTGATGCACCAATTGACATGGGCTATCTCCTATCAGACGACTGTTATCCAGATTTTGATAACAGTGAGGGCGCATGTGGTGACCTTCTAGGCACCTTACCCGTGCCAGTTCCAACGGATGAGCCTCTTTGTTACAATGACGACTTTGAGATAAATGACTTTTGGGAGTCTCCTGATACGTGGACAAATGTAGTTGGTTATCCTTGGCAGAGCTGGGATGGGACCTCGGTTCCTCAGGCTGCTACTATTTGTCCGGGAGATGTAGATATTTTCACCGTTGAGGGCCTTGGTTATGGTGGCTGGATACATGTTGATATTGTAGACATTAGTTCTTCGGGTAACATGGGGGTTTATCTTTGGGATCTAAGTATATCCGAGTATTCCATCGGCTATATTACCTCAGACTATGAGGGGGACACGGTCTCCTTCAGCTATCAAAACTATGGTGGACTTGACGGCTCTCAGGGGCCAACGCAGCTTGTTGCTGCTGTACAAGGGACAAACGGTGCGGCGCAGTTTGACTATACGATAACTGTTGGCATCGAACAGCCCGAGGTTTACTCTTATAATGTTCACGCGGGGGACACGGATGCTCCCATTGCTGAAGGCGTTCTTGGTTATAACTTTACACACACCGGCCTTACCAATGGAACGGAGTATAGTTATTATGCGGTAACGGTAAATGAAGACGGTTTAGCGTCAGACACAAGCGCTCATGCTTCGGCCAGTCCTCGTGCTGACGTGCCCTTCTCTCCAGCCAATCTAGTTGGGGAGCCTTGGCTACAATCAGTTAACCTCCACTGGGATGCGCCGGCAAGCATAACGCCTGGTAATGTTTTCCAGTCTGCGTATATGATATCGGTGCTACCTCATGAGGCCACAGGGAACACGGCTGATGGTTATGAGAATAATTATGATAATTGTTCTGATATGAGCGACTCTCCGGATGCGGTGTATAAGTACACGCCTGCCACGGACACTACGCTTTCTATCAGTACCTGTTACTCAGGTTTTGACACAAAGGTATATGTGTTTGAAAACACAGATGAGACTATGATAGCCTGTAATGAGGACGCAGGTTTTTATGACTATTACTATTGTGGTTACTATACCTCCTACTTAGACTCGGTTACCATGACCGCAAACAACGACTATTATATTGTTGTTGACGGCTGGGGCGGAGACGCAGGTCTTTATAACCTACAGGTTTTTGCGCGTGGAGACACAAACTACACTGAGGGTTGGGACTATGACATGGTTGTAACAGATCCAAACCACGATCCTGAGCAAAAAGCTTTAGCGGTTGAAGAACATCTCGCAACGATAGAGATTAATAACAACAGCTCCAGGTCATTAACTGGCTATCAGGTTCTTCGAGAGACCAATAGTGAGTGGCCGGTGATTGCAACCACATCAAATACGATGTATTCAGATGAGAACCTTGCAACCGGAACAGGTGAGTCCTATTCCTATAGGGTGAAAGCTGTTTATCATGGTGGAACATCAGATCCTACGGAAACGGTTACGGTTACACCGTTTGCACCAATTACAATCCCAACCCCAGTAAACTTTACTGGAACTGCTAATGGTTGGATTGTTAACCTAACCTGGGAGCAGCCAGATGTTGGTGGTGGTGACCTTGCTTATTCTGAAGGCTTTGATGATGGAACGCTAGGGACCATGACCTCAGAAGACTTGACCACCGGCGGTGGTCCTGTCTGGGTTGCTGGAACCACAGACGATGCAACATCAACATACTGGTCTCCACCGGGGCACGGTATGTTTGCCTTTTATAATGATGATTTCCATGAGTATAACTATACCTACACAGACGCAAGGTTGAGCTCGGCATCGATAGACCTTAGTGGGTTTACTGAAGGTGCTATAGCTGGCCTATCTTTAGTTGGAGATCTTTATTTTACGCAGCCTTCGGGCCCTTGTGAGGATGGTGGCACCTATGCAGAAGAGCTTGAGCTAATGGTTAGTGTTGACGGTGGCGACTGGGAATCTAGAGGATTAATTAATTCGACCGCTGGTTGGGAAACGGTAGAGATACCGCTTGGTCTTCCTGGTGGAGCAAGCTCTGCTAAGGTTGGACTAAGATACTCAGACTGTGGTGGAAACTGGGGCTATGGTGTTGCCGTAGATAATTTCTCTGTTATGGTTCCACCAGAGCTAGATCTGATTGGATACAATCTCTATAAAAACGGTGACATGATGGCTTTCATGCCAGGCGAGGGATTCCTTGATGTTGTTGACGCAGAGGGAACATATACCTATGCGGTTACAACCTTATTAACAATGTATGGTGAGTCCGCACAAGCGGGTCCGGTTGACGTAGTAGTTACCGCCCCTGCGCCTGCGATGAATCCACCAAGACACCTGACAGTTACGCCTCTCGGTTTAGCTGCCGATCTAGGGTGGAACCCGCCAGCAGGTGGTGACCAGTGGATCGGTCATGATAATGGTATGATCGGAAACGCGCTAGGCGGAGAAGATGCTTTTGATTTTCAGGTAGCCGTGCGATTCCCTGCTCAGGATCTTGTTGATTTCCAGGGTAAGCAACTGCAAGAGATACAGTTTATGGGCGGTTCAAACGTTAGTGCATCTTCCTATGTCGTTCAGGTGCGCTCTTTATCTCCTGGTGGGACACCTGATAGCACAACACTGGTTTATCAGTCGGAAATCATACCGGGCTCTGAGTTAGCAGAGCTGGACTGGAACTATCATGAGCTAGAAGATCCAATTCCTCTGGTTCTTGGAGCTGAACTGTGGATCGGACTCAGGTGTATATCTAACGGTGGTATTGGTACATACCCAGCGGTTGTTGATAATGGCGAGACCCATAACGGTGTTGGCAACATGATCAATGGTTTTGGTAGTGACGGGTTTGTATCACTACAAGACGT
>CAYRYZ010000094.1:0-2878 GCA_964428745.1 uncultured bacterium
AATATAATTCGATTTAGGAGTGTATTATTACTCTAAGATTAGATCTAACTTGGAAGTAGCGATAGAACCAAATATTCCCAGGCCACCTTCGATACCAACTGATTGTCCTGACGTAGTTCCACTATTTAACAGAAAATTACTATAACCGCCTTCTTCACCTCTTATAAAATAATTATAATAATTTTCATCCATTGTCATTAATTGAATAATAAAATGTTGGGTTTCATCGAATATTGATTGCTGATCTTCGCATATCTTAACCGGAACAATATAAGAACCTGATTGAAGATCAACTACTCTATCAAAATCTGGCTCACACCCTTTGTCATAATCTACTTTTTGATCATCTAATCGTCCTGTTAGATATCCCTTTCCTTCATTCAGTTGTTTCCAAAGTATTTTGTATTCACGTTTTGTTGAAATCGTATCCTGAATAAGTGAATCAATAAGGGCAGGGATTTCAGGGGTAATTAATTCTCCTTTAACCGTATCATATCCTGGTGCAGTTACTTCTAATAAATAAGTTGTGCCTGGTTGTGGTTTAAATGTTCCCAGTGTATCTAGATATACATTTTTTTTGTATTCCCAGGGATATTGCTTAGGTACAAAATTGAATGAGAAGGAATTCCCAGTACCCTTAATTGAAACCTGAGCATCTTTAATAATAGCAGCCGGTTCATAAATATCAATAAAATAATCTTCATTATCGAACGTAATAGTATCGATGCCAACATAAATCTCAGATTCCTCTGAAAGGTTAGTTGTTCTATATACTCGCACAAAACTGTCTACCTCGGGATCTAAAGAGATAATACCAAAAACATTAAGCACAGGTTCATAATCTACTTCTAATAATTCCCATGTCCCTTCTTCGCAAGCATTAGAAAATAGTATCAAGAAAAAAAATATTGATTGAAGATGTTTTTTAAAATTCAAATTGCATACCTGTGAAAATCATGAATGGAAACATATTTAAAGGTGCACGTTCAACTGCGCCTCTATTTCCAGAACTTTGATCTATTCTTGTTCGATGCAAATACGACAGTGCATTTTCATGACTGGTAACATTGATTAGCTGAATATATGAATCGTATTTCCATTTAAATAATCGTCGATTTTTTCGTTTAATACCAAGATCTAAACGAAAATAATAAGGATATCTATCACTATTTTTCTTATCAACCAGATATTTGTCTGATGACCGCCAATTTATATCAGGTCTTATATCTTGCTCCCATGTATTAGCTCTTCCAATAATTGGAGTAAATGGATTTCCACTAGATGCTGTTATAGAAGAATTCATTTCTAAATTATCTGAAACCCAATCCGGTAACTCAACAGTCGTCACCAAATTTAAAGTGTGGGTTCTATCGTGATTGGGAGCAAACCATCCATTCGGTGGTGTATAGTAAAATGTTTTTGCATATGTATATCCCAACCAACCTCTAAACTTACCAGAAGTTTTTTTAATCAATAGCTCCAATCCATAAGCATAAGCATCCGTATCCCAAAATTCATTGATAGGTGTAGACTCAAGTTCATTTTCATTATCTGCGTAAACATCTCCAGCTTTGAGTGAAAGTAAATGATCAAAGTCTTTATAGTATGTTTCAACTCTGTAAAGAATGTTATCAGGAGAGAAATATTCAAAGCCTAAAATTGCATGTTCGGAAACGCTAGCTGGCTTGTCTTTAGGTAGCCCCATCCAGAGATCAACCAAGCGAAAATTCTCATCAGGATCATTCGCAGTTATGAGAAATTGATGATAACGACCCCAGTTAACTTTAAAAGACATATTATTAGAAACATTATATTTCATTCCTATTCGAGGTTCTAAATACACTTTATTGTGTAGGTTATAATGCACAAATCGGAGACCTCCTTGAAATTTTATTTTATCTGAAATATCCCATTTATCCTGTACATATGCAGCTAATTCACGTGTTTGATTAAATAAGTCTAATGGTTTCATACTAAATGTTGTATCAAGTGTTGTTATTCTATATTCCATACTAAGGTCGAACTTGATATTTTTTCGCTGAAAGCCTCCGGCAACAGTATGCTTATCATTTGGTTTCCAAATGATCTCTGTTTCTAACGTAAAATCTTTTATGGAGTCATGATACCCTACATCAAATGCCGTATCATTACGAAAAGTTGAATCATTATCCATAAAGGTTTCTTTATTATCAAAATAAAAAACAAAATCATAACGATAACGACTACTCGCTAAAAATGTTTTAGCTACTACATTAGGTGATATAATCCATCGCCAGGTTAGCCCATTTGTATGGTTACCCCAAGGCCATTTAACACCAAACTTTGATTCAGTAGTACCAAATTCATCATTAGTCTTATCTGAAGCAGAAACATCCAATATATCGTCACCATAAAACCGTGTATATGTCAAACGGTGATCTATGTTTAAGTCAATATTTGTTTTAATCTGATAATCATAAAAATAATAGGGAAATTGGCCCTCACCTCTTGTAATAAGATTGATAAATTTATCGAAATAGGTTCGGCGACCTGATAAAAGCCAAGAACCCTTTATTCCTTTCCAATTCGGTATTGGACCTTCAATAAGTGCTTTAGCTGTCACCAATGAGACATTACCGGAACCTGTTACCTTCTCCGTATTACCTTCACGATTGATAACATTTAAAATAGCGCCCATGCGCCCACCGTATCGCGCTGGAAATCCGCCGGCATGAAAATCAGCTTCTTTTATTGCATCCGTATTGAAAGTTGAAAAAATTCCTCCAAGATGATAAGGATTGTAGACAGTGATACCATCAAGCATAATTAAATTTTGGTCTGGCGTACTTCCACGGACATAGAGCGCGCTAGAAAAGTCATTACCTGATTGCACACCAGG
>CAYRYZ010000095.1:0-2847 GCA_964428745.1 uncultured bacterium
TGTAGTTCCAGCACCCAGTAGAAAATTACTATACCCCCCTTCTTCACCTCTAATAAAATATTTATAATAATTTTCATCAATCGTTGTTAATCCAATTTTAAAAGGTAGGGGCTCAATAATCTCTAATTGTCTATCTTCGCATATTTTGGTAGGAACAGTATAGATACCATCTTGAAGATTGACTACTCTATCAAAATCTGGCTCACATCCCAAAAAATTTCCTGAAACTTCTGAGTATTTTACTTCACCTATTCTACCTGTAAGAATCCCCTTGCCTTCATTAATTTTTTTCCAAACAATTTTATAGTTACGTTTTACTGAAATCGTATCTTGGATAAGCGAATCAATAAGAACTGGTATTTCAGGGGTTAACAATTCTCCTTTAACTGGATTATACCCTGGTACTGTTACATCTAAAAAATAAGTGGTACTAGGCTGGGGTTTAAATGTCCCAATTGTATCGATATAAAAATTTGCTTCTGGACTCCAGTAATTCTGTCGTGGCACAAAATCAAATGGAGTTGAAATTCCATTTGTTGTAACTGAAACTTGGGCATTTTTTATCAGACCTGCTGGTCCGTAAATGGAATCACGATAAACAACACCATCATATAAAAACGAATCAACTTGGGCAAAAATTTCTGCTTTTTCTGAGAGACTCAGTGATCGGTATACATGAACAAAACTGTCTACCTCTGGATCTAAAGATATCAATCCAAATACAATAAGTTCGGGTTCATATTCTGCTTCAATTAGTTCCCACTCTCCCTCTGCGCAAGCATTGAAAAATATTATAAATACAATAATTATCGACTGGAGGTGTTTTTTAAAATTCAAATTGCATTCCTGTAAATACCATAAATGGAAACATATTTAATGGAGCTCGTTCTACGCCCCCTTCAATTCTCCCACTTTGATCTGTTCTTGATCTATACATATACGATAGAGCATTTCCATGATTGGTGACATTGATAAACTGAATATATGAATCATATTTCCACTTAAATAGTCGCCTGTTTTTCCGTGTGATACCAAGATCTAAACGAAAATAAGAAGGATATCGATCACTATTCTTCTTATCAACTAAATATTTGTTAGATACAACCCACTCTAAATTTATAGGTTTTTCTTTATCTCTGGTGGCATATAGACCCTGCTCCCAATCATAGACCCTACCTTTAATAGGCGTATAAGGATTACCACTTGATGCTGTAATGGAAGCATTCATTTCAAGATTATCTGAAACCCAATTCGGCAGCTCAACAGTGGTCACTAAATTGAGAGTATGGGTTCGATCATGATTGGGAGCAAACCATCCATTAGGTGGTGTATAATAAAATGCTTTTGCATATGTATATCCCAGCCAACCTCTAAATTTTCCAGAGGTTTTTTTAATCAAAAATTCTAACCCATAAGCATAGGCGTCCGTATCCCAAAATTCATTAATTGGGGTAGACTCAATCTCATTTTCATTATCTGCATAAGCATCCCCCGGTTTAAGAGAAAGTAAATGATCAAAGTCTTTATAGTATGTTTCAACTCGATATAAAATATTCTGAGGTGAAAAATATTCAAACCCTATAATCGCGTGATCAGAAACACTAGCTGGCTTGTCTTCAGGTAGGCCCATCCAAAGATCTACCATGCGAAAATTCTCATCTGGATCATTTGCTGTAATTAGGAATTGATGATAGCGACCCCAATTCATTTTAAAAGACATATCATTAGAAACATTATATTTCATTCCAATTCGAGGTTCCAAATACACTTTGTCATGTAGGTTGTAATGAACAAATCGTAGACCCCCTTGAAACTTTATTTTATCAGAAATATCCCATTTGTCCTGAACATATGCAGCTAATTCGCCTGTTTGATTAAATAATTCCAATGGTTTTATGCTGAATGTTGTATCCAATGTTGTTATTTTATATTCCATACTAAGATTAAATTTGATATCTTTACGCTGAAACCCTCCGGTTATCGTGTGCTTGTCATTTGCCTTCCAGATAACCTCTGTTTCTAATGTGCGATCTTTAATTGCATCATGATATCCTACGTCAAATGCTGTTTCATTACGAAAAGTTGAATCATTATCCATAAAGGTTTCTTTATTATCAAAATAAAAAACAAAATCGTAACGATAACGACTACTCGCTAAAAATGTTTTAGCTACAAGATTAGGCGAGACGATCCAGCGCCAGGTTAGCCCATTAGTATGATTACCCCATGGCCACTTAACACCGTACTTTGATTCGATTGAGCCAACAAAGTCATCACTAGATTGATCGGATACAGAAATATCTAATATGTCATCACCATAGAATCGCGTATATGTCAAACGATGATCTACGTTTAAGTCAATATTAGTTTTGATCTGATAATCATAAAAATAATAAGGAAATTCTCCCTCACCTCGCGTAATGAGATTAATAAATTTATCGAAATAGGTTCGTCGCCCCGACAAAAGCCATGAGCCTTTTATTCCTTTCCAATTAGGCAGAGGGCCTTCTATAAGCGCTTTACCTGTAACCAATGAAATATTTCCTGACCCTGTTATTTTTTCCGTATTTCCTTCACGGTTTATAACATTTAAAATAGCACCCATGCGCCCACCGTATCGCGCTGGAAATCCGCCCGCATGAAAATCAGCTTCTTTTATTGCATCCGTATTAAAAGTTGAAAAAATACCTCCAAGGTGATAAGGATTGTAGACAGTAATACCATCAAGCATAATTAGGTTTTGATCTGGAGTACTTCCACGAACATAGAGAGCACTTGAAAAATCACCGCCCGATTGCACACCAGGTAACATCTGAAGGGCACGAAAAACATCAGCCTCAATGAACC
>CAYRYZ010000096.1:0-2789 GCA_964428745.1 uncultured bacterium
GATTGCACACCAGGTAACATCTGAAGGGCACGAAAAACATCAGCCTCAATGAACCCGGGTACTGTATTAATTTCTCTTAAGTCTAATGAAATCTGACTACTTTCGATTGACTGTTCAAATTTTTGCCTCTCAGCTGTCACCGTAACTTCCTCACCTTCCAATACGGCCTGAGTTAGACGAATATTGATACGAATATTTACGTTATCTTCAATATTTACATCTTGTTTATGAATTTTAAATCCAATCATTGAAGCAAGAAGCTGATAACTCCCAAAAGGCACATTGGTAATAACAAAATATCCATCTACATTGGTAGCAGAACCCAGTGATGTCTCAGCAAGGAATACATTCGCATAAGATATGGGTTCACCGGTTGCATCATCTCGCACAAATCCACTAATAGTGGACATTTCTTGTGCGTTAACGCATATAATACATAATAATAATAAAAAATATTTCACGATCACCCGAATTTAATGGAAAGAAAAGTCGAATTAAACAATCAGCAGATTGTGTTATTTTAAACAATATACCAATAGTATTAAAAAGCATAATAATTCACCCTTTAAATAAAATAATTATTGCTTGCTGCAATAATACATATTACTTTTTTTTATTGATTTAACATAACAAGAAGGAAAAAAGGAAAATTTTATGGCAAAAATGAATAAAATACTTATAGCATCGTTAGCGATGTTAATTATTAGCAGTTGTGCATCGGGTCCTCCTCCACCTCCTCCAAAATACAAACCCATTGGAATGATAAGTAGAGTGGAACCAGGAACCTATACAACTACTGTTTATGGTTTAACCGAAAAAGATGCAACAGAAAAAGCTAATAAAGATGCAAAAGGTATTTGTGGTGATAACCATGATGAAGAATACTTTTCAATCGTAGCTACAGAGACCGAGGACTTATCGGCTAAATCTGAAGATAAAGGTGCTGGTATTGCAGGTGCTCTAGGTGGCATGATGAAAATTCAGCAGAACCAAGGTAAAGAAAATGCTAAGGTTGTCCTTACTTTTAAGTGTGGATAGACCTTTTCTTGCTAAAGAATAAAACTCTTTAGACTATGATTTTATTTAAAGGAGCCCAAGTGGGCTCCTTTAAATAAAATTTCTTTTAGAATATAAATAAATAGGGGGTTTTTAATCTATTTGAGCGGTTGTTTCTACTCTTTCAAATTACCATCCGTATCCCAGCTTTTCTCATCAATTAATTTTCCATTATTGTAATTTTTTTCTTCTTTTTTCTGTCCATTCTCATACCACCATGTCCATAAACCATCTAATTTCCCATCGTTACCAATGCCTTCTTCTTTTTTCTGTCCATTCTCATACCAAAGAGTTGATAGCCCAACTAATTTATCACCCTCAATATATTGTTCTGATTTTTTTTGACCATTCACATACCATGTAACACCTAACCCATCTATTTCTCCACTTTGAAATTTTTGTTCTGCTTTTTTCTGACCCCCCTGATACCACATAGTAACTAACCCTTCAACTCTTCCATCCTCGTAAGTTCCTTCATATTCTGTATTACCATTTTTATAGTTTCTATATGCTTTTCCTGTGAATGCTTTATCAGAGTTAGGCAGGTACATTAAGCCACTATTATCAATAAGTAAAGAATCATCAATTGACTTTGAGCAACCAATAATTAATAATGATGATGATAATAATAACAGGCCCTTCATTTAATTACTCGTTATCAACATATATGGCTATCGCTTTTACAAATTTTTCAGTAGTTGTGGACGTTTGAGATCCACCTTGACCATCACTGCTAACAGATGTAAGAATTTTATTATCTGTATTTACAATCAAAATACCATTAGCACCCAGTTGTGCAGCTTCAATTTTTAATCGCTGCATAGCTTTATCCATTTTGCTTTGCCAATCAAAAAGTATTTCAGGGTCTTTAAATGCAAAATTACTTCCTGCATCAATCAGTGCAATTTTTTCATATTTTTCTGGATAGTCTAGATATATTTTTACATTGGATGGATCAATCGGTTCTCTGGCTTCTCCAACAAGGATATGAGAGGATGCGGCACAACCAACCAAAAACAAAAATATTACAAGTAAAACTGATATTCTCATATTATACATTTATTCTCTCCTTTAATAAATACAAAATATATCATTAAAGCTATTCATTCGGCTCATCTTCATCTTTTCCAAAATAATCAACATCATCTTTCATCATCATTCTAATTATATTTGATAAATCACCTGAATTATTGTCATCTTCTTCAATTTCTATATCTTCATCAGGTTCTTCAACTGGAATTGCGGTACCATCTAAATTGTAACCTAAGTCGCTTAATTGTTTTGACTGATTTGTAATGATTTCAAGTTTAGCATTACAAACGTAAAAAGGATATTCTGTTCTTTGCTCTTTGCCTCGTTTATCACGATCAATCATTACATATTTCTTCTTTGTAAAAAATTCATCATTGAGCTCTAATATTCTACTTAAAAGTTTTTCAATTACCTTTTGGGATTCCTTGATTGTTTTATACTTAACATCATCTTGGACAATCTTAACCCATCTATTGTGAGTTGAAAGATCTTCAGCTATTTCAGTTTCTTGAAACATTGCATATTTCAACAGCATTATAATTTTAGCATTAGTTGCTCCCGGAGAATTACTCCCGATCCCCAATGACTTATGATGAAATGTAACTTTTTGATCTAATATTTCTGCTTTGCTATGCTTGAAATGAAGAAGTTCATTTTCTATATCAATACCTATCCACCAATCTTCTGGTAATGTTTTAACT
>CAYRYZ010000097.1:0-2729 GCA_964428745.1 uncultured bacterium
ATAATTCTTGAAATAAAGTCACAACTATTAGTATTAAAACAACGGTCATTTGTTGTTTTTTATTCAAGAAGTTTTTACCAACCCAAGGAAGGCCAAACCATAAAACAAAAGAAGCGATTAAATACATATTATGTTCAAATCCAAGTGTCGGGAATTCAGCTGATGTCATGATTTTTGAAATGCCTTTGCAAGGTAAACAGCACTACCATCATTGAAAGCATTATATATTTTAGAATTCTTAACTCCAGCAAAATCTTTAAACGCAGGTTGCAAAAATTTCGGCACTTGTAGTTTGATCATTTCCATTTTTCTCTCATGAATACCGTCAAGAGCCTCTATCACTTCTGATGTAATGGTTTGCTCATGAATGCACTTCAAATCTAATTCTTCAAAAACGGATTCAGTATCTTTTATCATATCTTTTCCTCTTAGATCCACCCAACTAAAATGGCCCCCTTTTTTCAAAACTCTGCACACTTCATTTAAAAATGATTTCATATTCCCATAGCAGTGTGACGATTCAACATTAATCACAGTATCAAATGTATTATTATCAAACGGTAAATTTTCTGCATCACCTTGAATAAATTGAAGATTTGAAACATTGCTATGAATTTTATTTGAAAGTTTAATTGCAGAGGAAGAAAAATCCAACCCTGTCATTGATTCAGGATGATAATAGCGAGCTATAAAGGACGCTCCACCTCCCCTTCCTGATCCAACTTCTAATACTTTTTTATTCTCAAGTGGAATCTGGGATGATGCGTAATCATATAATTGAATGAAAAGGCGATTACTTTTATCTTCAGGTTTTAGATCAATGGAAGATTTCTCATTTAGTGAAATATATCCATAATTCATAAAGGTCCATCCACTATCAGTAGCTCTCTTTGCAAGTCTTTGATACCACCATTTCCACATTGCGCGTTGAAATTTTGGTGAAATTCTCAAAAGTGAAATAAATATTTTCGCTATCATAAATAATAATTTATGGGTTCAGACAAAAGAGTAGGTACGCCATATATAATATTTTTTGGTGAATGAAAAACACAACCAAAAGTCAGACATAAACTTAAATAGAAACTAAATTTCATTGACTGATGGTCAAACTAATCAGACGCATCAGTAAAAAGACTCAAGTCCATTGTGCTTTCATATAACGTTTTAAATTCAATATGCTTGGCTTTAATAATTTTCATTAATTCTGAAAATCTGGGCTCGTCTCTGATGGGATCCAAAAACCTGTCTGAAACAAAATAAGGATATGGAAAAAATCCACGATCAATAGTCAATTTCATTTTATCAAGTGCTTTTTTTGGTTGTCCTAATTGAGCATAAAATTGAATTTGCCTATAGGTTTGTTCACCGTCATGAATATTAACTTTCTCTATTTCCTTTATAAATGATATAGCTTTTTGGTTTTTACCTAAAGATAATAATTTATATATCTGTCCATATTGTGCAAAAATCTGAAGTGGATCTATCTGATATGTTTCATCAAAACGTCTAAATGCATTTTTATCATCACCATTATACAGATAATCAATTCCATCATAAAAAAGATGATATGATGACAATTCAGTTCCCTCTTCATTTGCATATTTTATTGTCTCATCCATCTTCTGTCGAGATTTGATATAATTTCCTGCGTAAAGGTATCCTCTGGATTCATATATTTTAGATGATACAGATCTATCAGGTTCAAAAAAATATGATGAAGCTTTAGAATATATTTCTGCTGATTCAGATAATAAGCCAGCGTATCGAAATGCATATCCTAATCCATCAAAAATAAGTGGATTATTTGGATATAAACGTAATCCTTTCACTCCATAACTATATGCTTCAATAATTCTATTTAGATCTGTAAATAGTGAAATGATTATACCATATGAAGATTCATAATCTGGATTAAGATCAAATGCTTTAATCAAAGCATTTTCTGCCTTATCTAAATTGACCCATGGGTCAATACCATAATTGGCAAGTTGATTGTACATTTCAGCTAATAAAGTCCAAGCTGGAGTATAGTTATCATCTAATTCTATAGATTTTTGTAGTAGAAGGACTGTTCTTTTAGTGTCACTTATTACCACTCTATCAATTGCTTTAGCTTTAAGGTAAAGTTCGTAAGCTTCTGGATTAGCAATTGACTCAGGTAATTGAGTTTGTTCTCCAGGGGAAATTTCTCCCTTAAGTTGAGTTATGATGGAACCTGCAACACTATCTTGTATTGCAAAAATATCATTATAATTAACCGTCATTGATTTGCTCCAAACCCTCTCATTTTTAGCAATATTCATCAATTCTGTATTTAATCTTAGTCTATCATTATCTTTAAGATAACTACCAGTCAATATTAAATCTACTTCGAGTTCTTGTCCGACTTCTTCAGGGGAAATCTCAACTCCTCTATACTTTTTCACAACAGTGGCTGGGCGAACTATAAGAGATTTTAAATATCCTAATCTATTGATAATTTCATCGGATAGAGCATATCCTAAAAAATCCGTTTCTTCATTTGGCCTTATATTTGAAAATGGCAAGATTGCTAACTTTTGTATACCATCTTTTAATTTAGTTTGATTTGTTTCATTATTTAATATTTGAGGTCCATATATGCCAATTATAAATCCAGACAAAATTCCAATTACTGTAAAATAAGTGCGTTTTTTTGTATACCATTCTCTATCATCATCAGAATTCACAACTTCACCCTTTGTTTTAAT
>CAYRYZ010000098.1:0-2727 GCA_964428745.1 uncultured bacterium
AAACGCCTCTGGGTCAAATAATAGCTAATTTTTAGCATGCAAATATTTAAATATTCAAAGTCTATATGAAAAGTTGGTTAAAAAATAATTCAGAACCATTAAACTGGAGATTAATTGGCTGGATAGGGGCTGGTTTAGTTATTTTTGGATATTACCTCAATGCAAATGAGTATATAGCCTCATGGCTTATTTGGATTGTAGGAAATATTATGGTAGGTGTTTACTCTATATACAAAAAGGCATATTCAACTGCAATCATGTCTTTTATTCTTACAATTATGAATATTTATGGATATATCCGCTGGTTGTCATGAATTCAATAACTGCTGAAAAAGACTTCCCTTCAGCAAAAAATTTTGTTTATCTAAATGCAGCTAATGTGTCCCTTATGTATAGTGGTGCAGAAAATGGTATTCAAGGCTGGTTTGATGATGTAGCCCTTAGTGGAAGCAATAATTTTGATGACAATGCTGAACAGAATGTTTTTAAAAACCTTCATTTGGCAGCCGCTCGATTAATTAATACATCACCTGATAATATTGCTGCAGGATCCAGCGCTACAGAGCTACTAGGCTCGTTAGCTTGGGCAGTTTTACCAACAAAAGATCAAAACGTTGTTAGTACAAAAATAGTATTTCCAAGTACAGTATATCCTTGGCAAAGAGTAGCTAATTCAACGGGATGTGAGATTAGACTGGCAAAAGAGAAAAATAATTTTGTCGATGTAGACGATATTATCGATTTAATTGATGAGAATACAAAAGTGGTATGTATTTCTCATGTTGAATTCAGTAATGGTCAAACTTTTGATTTAGATTTATTATCAGAAGCAGCTCATGAGTATGACGCATTATTCGTTGTGGATGCAACGCAGTCTGCTGGCGCCATACCTATTGATGTTAATAAAAGTCCGATCGATGCTCTAGTTGCGGGAGCATATAAATGGTTATGTGGACCATTTGGTGCAGCTTTCATGTATGTTGCACCCCATCTTTTGGATCAGCTAGAACCAGGACTTGTTGGATTTAGAAGCCATAAGAATATGTGGGATCTAGATGCATCTAGGATTGAATATCCTCAAGGTGCTGAGAAATTTGAATTTAGCACTATGGCTTTTGGCTGCGCGATTGGTCTCACACAGTCAATTGATTATCTAAATACAATTGGTATAAAAAATATTTTCCAGTACAATAAGGGACTCAGCAATATTTTGCTTGAAGGTTTAAGATCAAGAAATGCAGTGATTACTTCTCCACTTGAGAAAAAGTATAGTTCATCCATCATAACGGCTCATTTTGATGGAGTAGATACTGAGGAAATAATTAAAAACCTTAAGATCTCTCAGGTTTTTGTTTCTAACCGAGCTGGCTCAATACGATTTTCACCACACCTTTACAATACTGATGTAGATATTCAAACGACTCTTGTCGAGCTCGACAAGATCATTCAAATAGTATCATAGTTCGGTAAGGTCTAAATAGTATTAATTTCTATGATGGCAAATATTCATCATTTAGTCGATAGTCAGCCTGAGATATGTTCCACTTTAAAGCAAATTGGACAGATTGCGCATACCAATGATAAAGAAGTGTATGTGGTAGGTGGGGTTGTGCGTGATTTATTTTTAGATCGCCCGCTAAATGAAATTGATTTAATGGTTATTGGGGATGGCATTCAATTTGCTCAAGTACTTGCAAAAGAGATGGGTGTTAAAAAAGTTGTTCCATTTCCCAAATTTTCTACAGCTCATATTCCCTCAAGCCCAGTTCCTATAGAAGTTGCTGCAGCTAGAAAAGAATCTTATGATGATGATTCAAGGAAACCAAAAGAAGTAATTTATACAGACTTAAAAGGGGATTTAATCAGGAGGGATTTCACAGTCAATGCTATGGCGATGAGCCTAAGTCCAAAAGATTTTGGTGAGTTACACGATCCATATAATGGAGTCCAAGATCTCCAAGCGAAAAGACTGGTTACACCTTTAGATCCCGATAAGACATTTTCTGAAGATCCAATTAGAATGATGCGTGCTGCATATTTTGCCTCAGGTTTGGGATTAGATATTGATAAAAAATGTATGAAATCAATGCAGCAAAAAGCAGATCGGATTAAAATTGTTTCACAAGAGAGAATCACTACGGAATTCTCAAAAATTCTTTCAACACCAAAACCATCTGTAGGGTTAATTATCCTTCAAGAGACAGGTTTAATGGAATATATATTTCCAGAGATTCATATTATGTTTGGAATGGATCAAACTGGAGAATGGCATCATAAAGATATTTTTTATCATACTATGCAAGTTGTAGATAATGCGGCACAACTCTCTAATAAAATGAAACTTCGTTTTGCAGCTTTAGTTCACGATATTGCAAAACCCAATACTCGGAAAATTGATCCAAAAAAGGGATATACTTTTCATGGACACGATGCAATTGGTGAACGGATGCTTAATAAAATCGCCAAGCGCATGAAGCTTTCCAATGAATTAAAAGATTATATAAAAAAATTGACCCTCCTTCATTTAAGACCTATCGCATTGGCAAAAAAAGAGATCACTGATTCAGCGGTCCGTAGAGTAATGGTAATGGCTGGAGATGATATTGATGACCTTTTGACTCTTTGTCGAGCAGACATTACTACGAAAAACCCTCAAAGAGTAAAAAAGTATATGAGCAATTTTGAACAGGTAGAAATAAAAATGAAAGATGTAACTGAACGAGATGC
>CAYRYZ010000099.1:0-2691 GCA_964428745.1 uncultured bacterium
CAAGAGATATGTCAGGTTGGTATTTTGAGATTAGTCACGGAGGTAGTAGTGAGGCCTCAACCAAAAAAGTCATAACAGAATTTATTTGGGATGGGCCAATCAAAAAATGAAACGATTATTAATTTATTTGGCTTTAGTGTCGTTTATTATTCCTATAAAAGCACAAAAACGTGATTCAAGATCAGTGGCTATGGTTGGCGCAACGACAACGATTGCGGAGGGTATATATGCTGTTGGATATAACCCAGCATTACTTGCATTTCAAAAGGATAAGCCATTCATGTTACAATTAGGTGGTTTGGATTTTGGAATGGGAAACAATTATATATCGATGGCCGGGATGAGTGCTCTTAGTGGAGACACTTTAGATAATGATGAGAAAACATTTATTATAAACCGTCTTGAAAATAGTGGTGGTTTAGCTTTCAATGTCAATGGTCAAATTGCACTGCCTGGAATCAATTTTACCTCGGGGAATATGGCTGTCACTTCTAATATTATGTATTTTAGTTCTTATACACTTCCTGCTGGAATGGCGAGATTAATGTTGGAAGGGAATGCTAGCAATCCTGTAATTGATATGACCCTAAACTATGAAATCATGGCAGTAAGTGAAACAGCATTTTCCTTTGCAATCCCATTTGAGTCATTTGCCTTAGGATTATCTCTAAAATATCTTCAAGGACTTCTTTATATGGGTATAGACCCAGACTCAAGCCAGGCTAACTTTGTAACTACACCAACCTCTGTGTATGGATCAGGCACTTATTACTTGAGATCTGGTGTGGGTGGCTCAGGATATGGTCTTGATATTGGTTTAGCAACAAAAGACCTAAATGGAATGAGATTTGGCGTTTCATTAATTAATGCATTGGGAATGATTAAGTGGAATGAACCCTCCTTTTTCAAGGATATACTTGCAGGTAAGGATAATAAATTTGGAAATAGTGATGATCTATGGCATTTGAAATGGGGAGGGACAGCTCTAACTGATTCTGTTTCAGTCGTTTATACCTATTCAATTGATTCATTAAGAGCTGATAATCTTTCATCTGGATCTATTTTTAATAGCAGTTCTAAAGTTGTTTATAACTTAGATGAGGAGAATAAGCCCAAACCATTTAATGTACGATATCCAGCTATTTTTAGAATTGGTGGTTCCTATAGAAAGGATGATCTTTTAATCAGTTCAGATCTTACAACAGGATTTGAAGATCGTCTATATACAAATTCTAGATGGAGATGGGCAATTGCTGCGGAACTATATCGGTTTCCATTGATCCCAATGAGGATGGGTTTTGCCTGGGAAGGCTTAGATCGGACAGAGTTAGGGATGGGTGTTGGATTTTACGGTGGTCCAGTCATGATTGATATTGGTTTTGCATTTAAACATGGGATGTGGATCCACTCTATGAAAGGATTAAATTTATCTATTGGATTTACTATGACAGGATTTCAAGGTAGACAAGATAAGGCGAAATCAGCGCCTAGTGGGCCATCTCCTGTTCCAGAAGATTCACTTCCGAGCGATGATCAAAAGCAAGATACCACCAACTGAAAATAAAACATTTCCCATCCAAGCTGCGACCATAGGTGACATGACACCATTGTAACCCATAGACATGCCGAATTTGATAAAAGCATAATATATAAATATTACAAAAATCCCCATTCCAGCGCCGAAGGATAAACCTCCTTTGGATTTCATGACGACTAAAGGTAACCCGAATAAAACAACAATAAGATTAGTGAATGCGAATGATACTTTAAATTGACGGTCTACTTCCCATTTAGTGGTATCTACACCATTTTCTTTCAGTTGTGCAATTCGTTTTGTAAGATCTGCAAAGTTCATCTCATCAGGCGTCTTTGATTGCTGTGTGATATCTTCTGGTGTGAAATTCAGACCCAACAGAGTATCTGACTTAGAAATAATAATATTTTTTACTGCACCATTTTCGTTGAATTCACGTATTGAGAAGTCCGTAACATTCCATACATTTAATGAATCTAACCATTTAATTCCACGAGCATCTATTCTTTGATTAACAATTCCTTCATTTAATGCAATGGCAGCCATGCTTCGTCCTGTAGCAGTTTCAACTTTATATCTACCAATAGAAATATGTGTTTGTTCATTTTTTTGCAGAAAAACGTTTCTTAAATCTTTATGTGCTTTAACTCGAGACCGTCTTTTCATGTATTCTCGTTCAATATTGTAGCGAACCTCATTTCCTTTGCTGACCCATTTATTATCTAATTCAAAAGAAATTAAACTGATGATCAAACCTATAATTGTAATTGGGATCGCAATTCGGTATAAGCTGATTCCTGTTGATTTCATGGCAGATAGTTCATTGCGCTTTGCAAGTAATCCAATACTAAAAACAGTAGAAATTAGCATAGACATAGGCAGTCCGATATTTATAAACCACGGGATAGCATAGATATAATATTTCATAGTTATTCGCGCAGGAATTGAATTATCAATAAACCGATCCAAATTCTCAATTAGGTCCACAATAAGGATTACGCATAGAAAACCTAGTAGGGTCATTGATAATGTGACCAAGAATTGGCGAATAATATATAGATCAAGTCTTTTCATAGAAATAGCGTTAGTAATTATACCTTGAATTTCGGTATAATTCGGAACTTTTATAAGACAATGAAATGAATTTATTAGAAATA
>CAYRYZ010000100.1:0-2652 GCA_964428745.1 uncultured bacterium
CCTACTAGATCTATAACTTTACGACCTAATATATCATAAATAACAAAATTAACATGACTTGCTTCCGGCAAATCATAATGGATCGTCGTTATAGGGTTAAAAGGATTCGGATAGTTTTGATGCAAGGCAAATTCCTCTGGAACTGGTTTTAATACATAATCACGACTGCCTTCACTGATCACATTGTTATCTTTATCGATATATTGATATGAAAATGTAATAGTGACATCATTTTTAGTATAATGATTAAGATCAAAAGAAATAGACCCATCCCCTGTTAAAATTTGATGAGTAAGCATCTGGCCTAATAAGGTATCCACTTTAGTTAACCCCATAGATAATTGATCTATTTTATCTTCAATTTGAGGAGAAATATGAATATCGGTAGCAGGATAATTAATAATAATTTCTGAAGCACGTGCACCTATGGGTGAATTAAAAACTAAATTGTTATTATCGAAGGAAACATTTGCTTCTTGTCCTGATTGGCTTAGAACCTTAGTCATAAGTTTACCTGCTCCCTCATGATTCCAATGCCACATTTGATAGAATGCCATTCCATCTCTTAAATTAAATAAACCATCCATAGTTGGTTTAAAGAATGGTACTGTACCATTAATCGGAGCTAATTCATAGCTCATATCCTTTGATTGCCACCCAACTATGAAATTATTGAAATCAATCACACTTATCGCTCCATCTTTATCAAAATCTGCTAATAATCCAACATCGTAACTGTATTCAATACTAGATGCCAGGTTATTAGCGATATCTTTTACTCCAGTAATTATAATTTTATAATTATCACCACTAGTAAAAGGTGAGGTCAATGTAACTACAATTTTATTCTGATCTACAATTGAAGATGTATAATTAATTGGGTCTCCTTGAGCAGAAGTCAAATTAACCTTCGCATCAATTATGGGTTCTGATACCATATATTCTATTAATACATCATCAACGATTGAAAAGGGTGACGGTGGCGCTGTTACCGATATAATAGTTGGCACTACTGTATCAATCGTAAAGCCATCCGATGAAGCTACTTCCGATCGATTCGCTAACATATCTGTAGCACGTACACTAACAAAATATTGCGTATCATCCTGGAGATTCAAATCGTTGAAAGTATAAGAAGAGTCTTTTCCGATATTTAACCAATTTTGTATATCTGATGCGCCGGTAGCAGTTCCTAATGCAATTTCATAATAATCAATAGAACTTATGTCATAAAATCCGAACCAATTTGCTGATATAGTATTTCTGGAATTAGATAAATCAATATCTGATGCAGTTCCGTCTGATACGGTACCTATCGTTGGTCCTGAATGATCTATTGTTAACCCATTTGATGTTGCATAAGATTCATTTCCAACAACATCAATTGCATATATTGTTCCATAATAGGTTTGATTATCCTGAAGAGAAAGATTCTCAACAACTAATGACTCAGAAAGACCAACATTAGTACGTGCAACAATGTTGCCTGATCCAGACTGATTGCCAATAGTGTATTCATAATGGGTGATTCCACTTTGTATATCAGAAAAACCAGACCATGATAAATTCATAGTGGAACCATCTGATTGCAGTGATTCACCATTAGATATAGTTCCTGCAATAGGGTTAGTTAAATCCATCTTAAAACCATTAGATGAAACGACATCAGAAACATTACCCATAGCATCGGTAACACGTGCATTGCTGTAATACTGAATATTCTCAGTGAATAAAGATAAATCAATGGACACGACGTTCGAATCACCTTTGAACCAAGATACAACATCATCATTACCCTCTGAAGTTCCAATTGAATACTCATAGTTTGATACGGACCCATTATCAGTTGCGATCGTTATTATTTTGGCGGATTTACCAGGACCATACCAATCTAAATCTACTACGCTACTACTAAAGTCTGTTTGCCACGTGTCAGCTGTATATGGCTTTCCATATTCGTTTTGATATGCATTTGATCCATCATTACCATTACCTGTTACATCATAGACTGTATCTGTCCAAGGCAAATTAAAATTCCAATACGCAAATAGACCGGATTCATTACCATTGACCTCTTTATTCATTTGAGAAAAGATTTCCTGCTCAGTTCGTGTATAATTCCAAAATCTTATTTCATCCAAGTTTCCAATACCAGAAACGCCCATCTCATGAGCAAACCAATAGGCACCATCAGTTGGATTTAGTGTTGTGCCTTGTCCAGAATCTTTCAATACACCGTTAACATACATTTTATATAACAAAGTTTCATCGCGAGTAATTGCAAAATGTGTCCATTGATTAAAGGGTAATTTTTTTAGATGCGCAGTTCCAGCTCCAATAAAAGATCCATCACCTCCATCAATTTGTAATGACATTTCGCCCTCATTCCCTGTATTCATTCCATCAAAATGAACATAAAATCTTCTACCGTGAATAGCGATAAAAGAAGATTGGTTTGATATACTATGTTTTATCCAAAATTCAACAGACATTGGTCCATTGAATTGTTGTGTGAGATTTTTATCTATAATGCTCAAAGTAGCGGAATCATTAATATTATCAAATACTATCGATTGGTTAACAAAAACTCCTGGCGATTCTGAAACATAACTAATCACAGGATTTTGGCTATCTATCATTATACCATCTGTA
>CAYRYZ010000101.1:0-2468 GCA_964428745.1 uncultured bacterium
TCTATTGATGAATAAATAAATTTGTAAATACATCTTTATTCAATAAATCAAAAACATAGCTAGCAGATGAGTGGCCAGTAGGATAAGTTATTCCACCCCTTTCAAAAAAACCATCTGAAGTGATATTGCTTATTTTCCCGTTGCTTTTTAGTAGCCTTGGCTCGAATTCAATTAGTTCATTACACCACTGCTTAATACTATCTTTTGTAATATGGCGTGGATCATATTCAGGTGGATGTCTAAAGCGGTCATGGTACCAATGAATGCTAGGTGGATTCTTGGATTTTTCCAGAGCTCTTATTTTAGAAAACGTTGTAACCCATATACCTCTCATTGGTTCAACGCTGTATACCTTGTTTCTTAATTCCATTTCGTGGGCTTCCCATTTCACCCAGGCAAAGATGGTTATATCCTCACCTCTCTTTAACCACTTGTTGTAATTAAATGAGTCCTTTAAATCCATCGTTAGAGCGTATTGTGGACTCACGTTATATTTTTCAGCAATAAAGAGTGGCGAGTTTTTTATTTTCACTTCGCCAATCAATTGTTCATCTTTGTGTTCTACATGCAGATCAGGATGGTATGGATCGCTTTTCTTTTTTGGATGAATATCAATTTGATAAGGTGAGTCAATTTTTGACATCACTTTAACGAATGCATGCTCCTTATTTTCTCCATGATCGCACCAAAAAGCTTTGTTATCAAGATCGTCAAAACTGACTCTACGCCTTGGTGGATCTGACGGGTCATTCTTATAAAGTGTAAACATAATTTATGTTTTTAAATTCTATTGGAATAATAACATTCTTATAGCTTAAATATCTGGTATATTCCCAAATAACCATGACCAATGTTTACCAATAACTAATGATTCCAAAGTACTATTCTATAGCCCAAGTTGCTGACATTCTAGGTATTTCAAAAGAAACTCTCAGACGTTGGGATAAAAATGGCAAGCTTGTGCCTAAACGTCACCCAAAAAACAAATATAGAGTCTATCACCGTTCACAATTAGAACAGTTCGAACAGGCTCAATTACTTTTTAACAGCAACTGGGATGTTGAGGTAGGCATCAAGCCTGACAGAGACTATACACTGATAGAACTATTTGCAGGAGCTGGAGGACTTGCGATTGGCTTGGAAAAGGCCGGATTTAAATCATCCCTTCTTAATGAGATTGATAAAAAAGCCTGTGAGACTTTAAGAAAAAACAGACCTGAATGGAATGTTGTAGAGGGAGATATTGCTGAAATTGATTTTTCACAGTATAGAAATGATATAGACATCGTTTCTGGCGGTTTTCCATGTCAGGCTTTTTCGTATGCTGGTAAGAAAAGAGGCTTTGAAGACGCCCGAGGAACTTTATTTTTCGAATATGCAAGGGCGGTCAAAGAGATTAATCCAAAAGTGATTGTTGCTGAAAATGTTAGAGGCTTGTTGAATCACGATGAAGGTAGAACTCTTGATACGATTAAAAAAATTATTGATGAGTTGGGTTACGATTTGGTAGAGCCAAGAGTTTTAAAAGCGGTTTTTTATCAAGTCCCACAAAAAAGAGAAAGGCTTATTTTAGTCGCTATCAGAAAAGATATATCAAAAGCGGTAAGCTTTAACTGGCCGGCTCCCTATAAACGCATTATGACAATGAAAGACGCCCTCAAGAAAGGTGAGCTATACGACTCAAATGTACCCACTTCTGAAGGACAAAAATATCCCGAGAGAAAAGTGGAAATTTTGTCTCGTGTGCCTCAGGGCGGTTATTGGCGTGACCTAGATGATGATCTTCAGAGAGAGTATATGGGAGGAAGTTATTTTCTGGGCGGTGGAAAAACTGGAATGGCTAGAAGATTGGCCTGGGATGAACCAAGTCTTACACTCACTACTGCACCAGCACAAAAACAAACTGAGCGTTGTCATCCATCAGAGACTCGCCCATTGACAGTGAGAGAATATGCACGTATTCAAACTTTTCCTGATGAATGGGAGTTTTGCGGATCTACTTCATCCCAATACAAGCAAATTGGCAATGCTGTTCCGGTCAATATGGCTCACGCTTTAGGTCGATCTATAGTTTCGCTACTAAATGAAATCTATCAACTGGAAAAAATAGAAATACATTCTAACTCAATAAAAAATAATAACTTTAAACAGACGGAATTAGCTATTTAGTCTTTGGACGGCTTTTCTGTATTTAGAAATATTTATATTTTCATAATCAGCGTTGAGTGATAATTCAGGGAATTCTAAAAGGTCTTCATCTATATATGCCCAAAAATCATAATCTCGGAACAATTTCTATTTGCCTTTCTTGTATCTAGAAATCTTCCTTGAAATCCGCTCGGCTATATCACCTTCAAACTGCCAAAGTTCATACTCGTTCCAAAGCTCTTCCGCATGTTCCTCACCCTGCCCTCGAGACAAGTTGATCCAGTATGCGGCATCTATCAGGGATTCAGGTACTCCGTTAC
>CAYRYZ010000102.1:0-2419 GCA_964428745.1 uncultured bacterium
TATAATGTTTTTCAAATTCAGGCCATTCTATTTCAATACCAACAAAACTCCAACCAGATTTGTGATCCAACTCTTTAAGTAAGGATTGTTTCCCAATAAAATTTCCTTTTTTCATTTTGACTGCCCAACCTAATCCTAACTCATATGGTGATGATTTTCGAGATTCAATTAAAGCATGTCGCGATGATATATAATCTACATCTAAAAGAATAAGGCCTGCTTCAACTCTTGCTACATCTAGGGCATGTAGACCAGTTGGTGTAATACCAAAAGGCTTGCCTTTATCAATAAGTAAGTCCCAAACATTTAATGCATCATTTGGATCCATCCATATTTCATATCCAAGATCACCTGTGTATCCTGTTCTCGAAATTGAAACTGGAATATCTTCAAAAGTTGTCTCCATCATCCAAAAGAATTTTAAACTATCTAAAGATTTAGATGAAATGGAATTAAGAATTGCACGAGAATTGGGACCTTGAAGGGCGAGGGCTGCTGTAGTAAATGAGTCATCTTTAACTACTACATTCATTCCTATTGAATTACTCTCAATCCATTCTAGATTTGGTTCTGCACTAGTAATTCTAAATTTGTTTTCGGAAAGCCTCTGCACCGTTCCATCATCAATAACTTTACCATTCTCATCGCACCATGGGGTGTACATAACTTGCCCTACTTTACAGATGCCAATATTACGTGTTACTAATCGATCTAATACTTGCTGCGAATCGGGGCCTTCTACTATATATTTTTTTAATGGTGTTATATCTAAGAGGCCTGCTTTTGTTCGTATAGCAAAATATTCATTTTCATGAGTTAATTCATAGCTTGTAGCAGCAAGATAACCAGCCCATCTACGCCACTCCTGAGATTCATTTAATTTAGAAGTACGTTCAAAAAAAGGAGATACTTTTAGCTGAGTATTTGCGGTGTATGTATTTTCATAAATCATTATTTATAATCTCATGAATGGACGAGTTAAACAAGTAGGTCCACCTGCGCCCTTAATTGATATTTCACTGCCATCATATGTATAAACTTCAACACCTTCATCCTCAAGTCTTTTTCGTGTAATTGGATTATTCCTAATCATGACCACTTTTCTTGGTGAAATTGCCAAAACATTACATCCCATAGAATCATATTCTTGATCTGGGACTTCAACTAACTGAATTCCTTTTTCTAGAAGATACTGTCTAAACGATACGGGTATCAACCTGGAATAAACCAAATAAAGGTCTATATCAATTGGTGAGATATTGCTCATTAAATGAAGACAATCAGACGGTCCTGTCCAATGCGGTAAGTGGACTGTGATAATCGTATCTATATAAGTTTTTAGTATAGATTTTAACTGTCGTATTCCTTCAGCGTTTGTTCTGTAGCCTTCACCAACTGCAACAGTTTTTTCATCAATCCAAATAACATCACCACCTTCTAAAGTACCTGGAGATTCAATCTTGCCAAGTATTGGTATATCAATTGATTTAAAATAAGATGCAATATTTTCGGGTTCAGTCTGTCGATCTTTCTTCCCCATATTGGAAAGAATAACACCTCCATTTGATACAAGGCATGGATCATGTGTGTAAATAGAATCAAGAGAAGTTTTTTGATCGATCGGTAGATAGTGAATTTCAATATTATTTAATTCAAAAATATTAATTAACTGATCATAATCAGTTATTGCTTTATTGTACTCTGGTTTGCCTAAATAATTTAATTGTTGAGCTTGTGAATCTATTCTTGACTGGTTATGGTAGGCATCTTTTGGATGTTTAATTAAAACTCGCTCTATTTTCCCAACCATGCTTTGACAGCCAAAATCGTTATTCAATTTATTCTCCACACCAGTTAATAATTAGATTTGAGATGATCTTTATACAGGTTAATACTTCTTCAATTTCAACATATTCATTAGCAGAATGGGCAAGTCGGACATCGCCAGGACCAAAAAGTAAGGCAGGAATATCAGCATGATTAGTAAAAAGTCGCAAGTCCGATCCATACGTCACACCCTCTATAATTGGATTTGAATTATTAACGTTATTATAAGCTTCTTTTAAATGATTTATTATTGAATGATTGATATCAGTTTGACCGGATTCAAACTGACCTTCGAACCATTCTATAATTGGTGGATTATTTTTTAGCCAAGGATCAGAATTCGAAACTTTTATTATATGATTACTAAAAGCAGTCCGTGCATCTGAAACAAGCTCCCCAGGGAAAACTCCTAATCTGCCTTCAACAATAACAGAATCGGGAACAGTAGAATGCCATTCGCCACCTTTAATTGTACCAATATTAATTGGAGCAACACGTTCAGGCGATTCATAATATTCTACACTAAATAAACTGTGCCGTTCTTTTTCTAATTCAATTATTGATTGATTAATAATATTAAACTTTTCAATTG
>CAYRYZ010000103.1:0-2417 GCA_964428745.1 uncultured bacterium
CAATTGAAAAGTTTAATATTATTAATCAATCAATAATTGAATTAGAAAAAGAACGCCATAGTTTATTTAGTGTAGAATATTATGAATCACCTGAACGTGTTGCTCCAATTAATATTGGTACAATTAAAGGTGGTGAGTGGCATTCTACTGTTCCCGATTCAGTTATTGTTGAAGGTAGGTTGGGAGTTTTCCCTGGGGAGCCTGTTTCAGATGCACGGACTGCTTTTAGTAATCATATAATAAAAGTTTCGAATTCTGATCCTTGGCTAAAAAAAAATCCACCAATTATTGAATGGTTCGAAGGTCAGTTTGAATCCGGGCAAACTGATATCGATCATTCAATAATAAATCATTTAAAAGAAGCTTATAATAACGTTAATAACTCCAATCCAATTATAGAGGGTGTGACATATGGTTCTGACTTGCGCCTCTTTACGAATCATGCTAATATTCCTGCCTTACTTTTTGGCCCTGGCGATGTACGGCTTGCACATTCTGCTAATGAATATGTTGAAATTGAAGAAGTATTAAATTGTATAAAAATCATCTCAAATCTAATTATTAACTGGTGCGGAGAATAAATGAATAGCGATTTTGGCTGCCAAAGCATGGTTGGAACAATAGAGAGAGTTTTAATTAAACATCCAAAAGATGCTTACCAAAGTCAGTCAAGAATTGATGCACAAACTCAACAACTAAATTATTTAAGCAATCCAGATTACAATAAAGCAATAACTGATTATGAACAGTTAATTAATTTTTTTGAATTAAATAATATTGAAATTCACTATCTACCGATAGATGAAAATACCTCTCTTGATTCTATTTACACTCACGATCCATGCATAGTAACAAATGCAGGTGTTATTCTTTCAAATATGGGAAAGAAAGACCGACAGTCTGAGCCTGAAGCAATTGCATCATACTTTAAATCAATTGATATACCAATTCTAGGTAAGATTGAATCTCCAGGCACTTTAGAAGGAGGAGATGTTGTTTGGATCGATGAACGCACTGTTGCAGTTGGTGAAGGCTACAGGACAAATGCTGAAGGAATACGACAGTTAGAATCTATTCTAAAACCTTTTATAGATATGGTTATTACAGTCCCCTTACCACATTGGACAGGGCCATCAGACTGTCTTCATTTAATGAGTAATATATCACCAATTGATACTGACCTTTTTCTGGTTTATTCCAGATTGATACCCGTATCATTTAGACAGTATCTTCTAGCACGAGGAATTAAGTTGGTCGAAGTTCCGGATCAAGAATACGGTTCTATGGGATGCAATGTTTTGGCAATTTCACCAAGAAAAGTGATCATGATAAGTAATAATCCAATTACACAAAAAAGGCTTGAGGCAGAAGGTGTTGAAATTCATATATATGATGGCAGTGAAATATCAATTAAAGGTGCTGGTGGGCCTACTTGTTTAACACGACCATTCATGAGATCAAAATAATGATTTACGAAAATAGATTTACCGCGAATACCCAGCTTAAAGTATCTCCTTTCTTTGAACGTACTTCTAAATTAAATGAGTCTCAGGAGTGGCGGAGATGGGCGGGTTATCTTGCTGCTACTAGCTATGAATTGACCCATGAAAATGAATATTTTGCTATTAGAACAAAAGCAGGGCTCTTAGATATAACACCATTAAAAAAATATATAGTGGAAGGCCCCGACTCGCAGCAAGTTTTGGATCGATTAGTAACACGTAATATTGACATCTGTAAAGTGGGGCAAGTCATGTACACCCCATGGTGTGATGAGAATGGTAAAGTTATTGATGATGGAACTGTGCAGAGGCTTTCCGAAAACAAATTTAGGATTACTAGTGCAGAACCAAATCTGGAATGGATTGAAAGTAATTCAACAGGAATGAATGTAATGATTAAAGATGATTCATTTACTACAGCAGCACTAGCTCTTCAAGGTCCCAATTCTCGTGCAATTCTTAATTCCGTTTCATCTAAATCTCTAGATAGTCTAAAATTCTTTTGGATGATGGAGACTAGTTTTGAAGACATTCCAGTTTCAATTTCAAGAACAGGATACACAGGTGATCTTGGATATGAAATATGGATGGACCCAAATGATGCGCTAACTGTTTGGGATATTCTTATTGATAAAGGTAAATCTTTTGGAATTACACCTACTGGTCTGCATGCATTAGATGTAGCAAGAATTGAAGCAGGCCTTATTCTTTTAGATGTGGATTATATCTCATCTCGTCATGCCTTAATTGAATCTCGGAAATCATCACCATATGAGTTAGGCTTAGGTTGGGCAGTCAAAATGAAAAAAGGAGATTTTATTGGTAAACCATCCTTACTAAAAGAATTAGATCATGAATCAGGTTGGAGTTTTGTTGGTATTGAAATAGAATGGCCTGAATTTGAAAAACATTATA
>CAYRYZ010000104.1:0-2404 GCA_964428745.1 uncultured bacterium
TGATGACCAGTCACCGAATCTTTCTATACCTTCAGGTGTACTAAAATGCTCCATTAGCGCTTCTATTGTAGAAGGCCAATCCTTGAATATAACCCGTCCTTCAGGTAAATCGTATAATTTTGAATATGGAGCCCCTTCTCGGTCAATCAACAAAGTAGGTAGGCCTTCTAAAGCACATTCTAAAGCTGCAGTTCCAGAACAAAGATGTCCATGAATGCAAATATCGGCACTTAAACCAGCCAAAATTGGCGGGGTGCTGGTAGTATGCCTTCCTGAATCTTTATAAATGTAACAACGACCGGTCGCTTCGGCTTTTTTCAATAAATCTGCAACAGGTCCAAGCCTGTTTTGTAAAGTTTTTGAAGTTTTTGGTTTAAAAACAACTCCTAGCCAAGGAACTTCTAATACTTTTTCCAAAATATAGCTATAATTTTCACGTTGAATCTCATGACCAGTATGCCATCTTGAATCATCGTTAGAATTTTCGTCTATTACAAAAACAATTTTTTTAGCGCCATTAGCTTTAAGCTTCTCTCTCAATTTATTAGCTTTATCTCTGACTAGAGATGATGCATAATCCTTTGGATATCCTACAATAACATTATATTTGCTTTTTGAACCTAACTTTTTATCTATCTCATCACTAAATTTGGAAAAGCTAAAAACGATGTCAGATTTAACCATGCATTCTGCATTAATAAAGCCATCAAAAGCCATTTGCCAAACAACAGCAATACCTTCATTGTCTCCTATTGCGTCTGACCATACAATATGGTCATTTGAATACTTGTACCAAGTTAAGAATATTTTTACTCCATATTTTTTAAATAAAGACGCCCAGTTAAGCCTATCTAGATCATATGAGGCCAATATCTCTTTAACCACTTTAAACTCTTTTCTAAAATGGTATGAATAATTTAATTTTGGTTTTATATATTTTCTAGAATCACTCCTATCTGAATAAACACCTTCGCCTATCGAATATAAACCATGTTGCTTGAAATATTCTTTTTCTTCATCTGAATAGTGCTTACATACTAGATTTTGAAATGGAAAATTTGAATTTAATTGCCAAAAAAAATCAGAATGGTAGCCATTATTCTCGAGATTGATATCACCACGTCCATCAATATAGAGTTTGTTTTTATCTATATTCTGAAAATCATACTTTTGACTTGTATTTCTATACTTAACATTTTTTACAATCTTGTATACCCATGGAATTTTTCGAACAATTTTCCTCAAATCAGAGAATTTCAACAAAACAGTTCCCACGCTTAACAATTCAATTTTATAGCTTTCAGCATATTCTTTATATAGGTCAGTCCATGCTCTATTATCGATAAAAAAAACTACTTTGCTATAATCTAATTTTTGCTTGTGCCAATACACAACATTAATAATAAATAGTGCTCTACTAACAGAATCTGAATCCATGATGCCTTTATCAATTAGGCCTTTGTTAATATAATCAGCGATACTGTCTTGGTTCCAACTTTTGTGATACAGAGTTTTGTATGCCTCACTATTAAGAATTTTTTCTTGAAAATCAGATAAATCTTTACGTGGAATTCTCGTTCTAACAAGCTCACCATTGGCATCAACTATTTCTAACATTTTGAAATGTAATTGATTTACATTTTTTCCAAGAAATCTTAATATTGGTATTAGGCAAATTTTTGCAAGTAAAGATGCATCTATAAAATACATAGTTTTGGATTCTTTACTTGTTGAATAACGAAATAAGTGCAACTTATTTAAACTAAATAGGAAAGCTTGAAAAGATAAATTTTCAAAATAGACTACGGGAGAATTCATAATAAAATGACTTTTATATTGAAAGATTAATTTTGAGTAACATTATCTGGATTCCAGTATAACTTTTCATATTCCTCACAAAGTTTATCTAAAATCAACATTGTATCTTCACTTGCTTCTCTCGAAACATCCTTTCTACGTACAAGCAATTCATCTCGTTCAGTTGCACCTTCTATAGGAGGAACCCAACCACAACGTTTATAAATCTCAAGGTCAAGACCTTGAGCTATTTTGTCACGAGGAACATTTTGTTTTCTCATCATTTTATTTGTTCTTGAGCCAATTTTAGTTCCAAGTTTCTCCTCAATTTCTTTTAGATAGGGCCAAGGATCAAGTACAAACTTTTCAAAAGGGATTGTCAGAATAGAATGTTCATTTTTCTCTTTCCAAATTTCTCTTTTTTCATTAGTTGCTATGGTTGTCTTTTCAATACAATAAACTGCCTGCTCCATTGTATTGGCGTTTATAAACTGCTCTTCCCACCCTTGAGCAAAATAAGGCAATTGTCTGCCTTTATATTCAATATTTATCTGAATATCACGTGCATTATCAACTAAACGCTCCATATTTAATTGTTGTTGCTTTA
>CAYRYZ010000105.1:0-2378 GCA_964428745.1 uncultured bacterium
ATGTCTGCAAAAAATTTATATACTCTTTTTCTGTACAAAACTCCATTACATGTTCAACTCCAGCACGGTTATACCAACTTCTATCGTAGATCACAATCTCACCACCAGCTGGTAAGTGATTAACATAACGTTGAAAATACCATTGAGTTTTTTCTCTTTCCGTAGGTGCAGCCAATGCAACAACGCGACAATGACGAGGGTTTAAATGCTCAATGATCCTTTTAATAGTTCCACCTTTACCAGCAGCATCACGCCCTTCGAAAATTAGAGCAATTTTTTTGTTTTCTTGAATTACCCACTCTTGCATTTTTACTAATTCAACATTCAAGTCTTCGATAGTTTTATCGTATTTTTTATTAAAGTCTTTTTTATCTGACAAAATTATTTCCTAACATTTATTGGTCAAGTTACGAAAAAAATATTAAAACCAACCAAATCGAATTAAAGATTTATTCGCTCGATAAGAAAAAATAGCAGCGAGCGATATTAATCCTACAGTTACCAATGGATCATGTCTTATATATGTCTGAAGCCCAAGTATGATGGCTGTAATCACTAAGAAAAGACATAATGTAGCTGATTTTTTTCTTTTAATTCTAAAGGGAGCAAGCATGGATGCAAAATTTTCAGGAGCAGCCTTATCCGAATCAATTGACAACAAAAGTTTTTCAATTTTTGGTTGAATTGAAAAATGTACATATGAAAGCAAGCTCATTAATATAAATAATATAATTGTCTTAGTAGCTAATACCCAATTGGTAAACATAGCTGATAACCCAGGTCCAAGAATTACAATGATAATCCCGGAAATGAAGACTGTAAACTGAAAAACATAGCAACGAACTGCGCCTCTTTTTATAATATTTTCGAAGTAACGGTCAGTTTCATAATTAAAAGAAGATCCCATTAACGCTCTCTCATTAACGACGATTAGATTAAATAATGGAATTGACATAAAGGCAAAACCAAGCACGTGAGCAAATTTGGCTATATTATAAATATTTTCCATCTTTGTATGACCTTAATAGTGTTAATAAAGAATTAATTTAAGAATAATATTTAGTTTACACGATATAATCATTTTTTACGGTCAAAATGGCCGATTAATTAAAACATTATTTACAAAGTTTTTTTCAATTTCATTTATATTTGAAAAATTTGGGCTTTTAAAATATCCAGATTTTTTCCCATTTTCTGACTGGCAATGCATCTTTATTCACTTATAAAGTGAATCAACGTTGGCCGTAATTGAATTCTGTATTTTCCTCATTACGATCTGTTGCAAGCGGGGGTTCTGGTGAAAGACCAGATATAAGGTTGCGTAGTTCATCGGTCATATTGATATCCAAGGATCTAAGTGATGGCTCTAATTGATCCGCATTCCTACCACCGATAATAGGTGCTGTTATAGCTGGATGGCTAGCAACCCAGGCAATTGCAAGACTTATTGGTGAGCATCCTTGCTTCTTGGCCAATGAAATTAAATTTTCGGCAATTTTATACATTTTAGGATCACTATAACGTTCCGCATACATTTTATTTTCAATTAGTCTACCATCTTTAGGTCGCTTATTAACTCCATACTTTCCTGATAACAGACCGCCACCTAATGGTGAATAGCTGATCACACTTACCTCTTCAGATAAAGCCATTGGGAATATCTCTACCTCAGCTTGCCGTTTAACTAGATTATACATTGGTTGGATACATTCAAACCTACTCCATCCGTTTTTAGCTGAAGCCCCTAAAGCTTTAGCAACTTGCCATGCTGCATAATTGCTAGCACCTAGATAAAGAATTTTCCCACTACTAACCAAGTCGTCCATAGCCCTTAAAGTTTCTTCAATTGGAGTAAAGTCATCAAATCTATGAAGGAAGTAAATATCAATATAATTTGTTTTTAACCGTTTCAAACTTTCATGAACTGAAGTAATAATATGCTTTCTTGATCCTCCGCGTGCATTCACATCATTTCCCATTGGGAAATATACCTTACTAGTTATTACAAACTGATCACGGTTATCTGAAATAAGATCTCCCAGTATTTCTTCAGATAAACCTTTTTCATAAACATTAGCACAATCAAAAAAATTTATTCCTGCATCTCGACAAATATTAAACATTTTAGAAGATTCTTTTTTGTCTGCTGTACCACCAAATGCCATTGTACCAAGACAAAGTTCGGATACCTCAACACCTGTTTTACCCAAAAGTTTATATTTCATCTATATATCTTTCTTCATTGTATCTTATCCAAATCTACCCATCATCCCACAAACAAAAAACCCGCCATATAGACGGGTTTCTATTTAGTAGCGGGGGGAGGATTCGAACCTCCGACCTTCGGGTTATGAGCCCGACGAGCTACCAGACTGCTC
>CAYRYZ010000106.1:0-2348 GCA_964428745.1 uncultured bacterium
CCACCAAAAGCCTGATACCATTTCATGGTAGTGCCTTCGATGGTCAGGTCTTCCACCTTTCTTTCCAAATCATCAATATGTTTTTGAAGTCTTGCTATCTCTGGTGTTGTTTTCTCATGTTTATAATCATGGAAAACGCCTCTTTCACGAATGTCATTTCTGGCGCGGTTAAGTTCTGCAATCATGGCTTTTTCAGTGGCATTTATTTCATCAATAAGGGGCTTTTCAGTTTCCCAATCTCTGGCCCCTAGTGTGGGCGTGCCTTTAAACATAAGATGCTCTAAAAAGTGTGCCGCTCCATATTCACCGGAAATTTCATTTAAGGCCCCCATATCGGTCCATATTTTTGCGGCAACTCTGTTGTCACCCGGCCTCTCTATCACTAATAATTTTAGGCCATTTTCAAAGATATGTTCTTTGATGGAAAGATTATATTCATAGTTTTGGGCGGCAGCATTTGTACTCACAAATATTAAAGCCATTAGTGATTTTATTATAAAATGTCTCATAGTGGGAGCCTTGGTTGATTAATATGAAATTACAATATAATTACAATAAAAATCGCAACACTAAAAAGAATATATTAACTAAGGATAATCATGGATATATTATATATATATCTTAATTAATTAAGGAGAGATACGATTAATGAAATATAGCTGGCTAATTATTTTTTATTTTACAACTATATTTGGTCAAAAATTAGATGATCAATGGAATACTAGAGCACTTCAAAGGCTTATGCATGAATGGGATGTAAAGCTTGAAAAGATGGAGCTCCATTTACAGAATTCAATGCGTCGTTCAGGCGTTGATATGTGGATAATAATGTCTCGTGAGTTTAATGTTGACCCCATTCTACAAATGTTTGGGGATTATGGGATTTCTGGTTGGTATGGTCACCGAAATGCATATATATTTTTTGATCCCGGCAATAAAAAGCCACTTGAAAGAACTCTCATTGGAACTCATCAGAGTGGTAGGATGCGTGAATTTTTTCCAACTATAATAAGTTATGGTGAGGAAGGTTTAAAACCACATCTATCCAAGTACATTAATAAGAGAAAACCCAAAAAGATTGCTATTAATCGGTCACGTACCGTATCTATGTCTGATGGTATTACCGTAGAAATGTTAGCGTTTTTAGAGGATGTTATCGGGCCTCAATATTCATCACGTCTAATATCATCGCAAGATCTCATCTTTGATTATATTAGTCATCGAACACCAGCTGAATTAGAGATTGAAACTAATGCAAGTCATCGTACTTGGTATATTTTACGACGTGCTTTTTCTAATGAAGTTATAACTCCGGGTAAAACAAAATTAATGGATATTTATGGTTTTATTCTGCAGGAGTGGCAAGATCAGGATTTGGAATTTAATTTTTCACCAGGAATAACAATCTATCGCAAGGGTGTAAAAGGTGGGATTGATGATACAAGCAATCCGATAGTTAAGCCTGGCGATATATTACATGTTGATTTTGGTGTTAGATTAATGGGACTTGTTACAGATCAGCAACACGTTGCATATGTTTTACATAAGAATGAAAATGAACCTCCGATGGGTTTGCAGAAACTATTTAAGCAATCTGTCATAGTTGGAGGTTTCTTTGTTGAAGAATTACAAGCTGGTAAAATAGGAACTGATGTAAAGACTACTATTGAAAGGCGAGCAGCAAAACAAGGTATAAAAGCATCAATCTATGGTCATACGCAAGGTAATTGGGTTCATGGAGCAGGTGCACGAACAGTATTTGATTGGCCAGATAGGTACGGTGATTTTGCACGTGAGCCAGTAAGATCAAATGAATTTTGGTCAATTGAATATAATGTTCAAGGAAAAGTTCCAGAATGGAATAACCAAGTTGTTACTATTCCAAGAGAAGAAGATGCAGTAATTAAACCAGATGGAAGCAAAGCTCGATTCATTGTTGGCCCTCAAAAAGAACTTTGGTTGATCAAATCAAATTGATTTAATGAAATGATAAATCAGAGAATTCTTTAATAAAATATTATTTATTCAATATCTGGGTTTTCAGCTAATTGTTTAGCTTGTTCTTTATCAAAGTTGTGGTTCTGGAAGAAATCCATAAGTCTTTGGCGGTTGTTTTGGTAAGCCTCATCAATCTTTTGGTATATATCAGAAGGGTTCATTTAGGTCTAGGCTTACTCTTCTCATGGTTCAAGTCTAGAGGCGTTTCATTTCAGCAATACCATTTTTCTTGTCTTAACAAAGTCTTTTACCTGTAATTGATATAAGTACACACCAGCACCTACCTGCTGACCCAAATCATTGGTAGCATTCCAAGTTAAGGAATGGTAGCCTGCGGGTGTGCTTTGCAT
>CAYRYZ010000107.1:0-2344 GCA_964428745.1 uncultured bacterium
TTCTGTTTAATATTTTAAACTGTAAACCCGAGGCGTCTGTTGCAAGGCCCATAATTCCCCCAAGGACATCAATTTCTTTAACAATTTGACCTTTTGCAAGCCCCCCAATTGCTGGGTTACAAGACATTCTACCAATCGCCTGTTTGTCAAGGGTTACCATTAACACGGAGGAACCAAGCTTAGCTGCAATTAAAGAGGCCTCAACCCCAGCGTGTCCGCCACCACAAACAATTAAATCATATTTTTTCTCTTGTTTCACGTGAAACTATTTCCCAACACAGAAGGAAGTAAAAATTGTGTTCAATATTTCATCGGCAGTTGTTTTGCCTAAAATTGAATCTATCTGATTAAGTGCTTCTCGTATATCAAAAGCAAGAGTTGAAAGGTCAACCGGACCAGAGTCAACCGCGCTAATTGCCCGACCAAGAGGCTTTCCGCAGAGCGAAAGTGCCCGCTTTTGTCTTAATGTTGATAAGTATGTGGTGTCTGTGGATAGATTTATAGTGCCCAGCGATCTTTTAATTTTGTCTAGAAGCGCATCAACACCAAGCCCGGTCTTGGCAGATATATGTATAATATTGTTTTTTTCACTCAGGTTTTTGCGCAAATCTGATTTTGTTAGAATAATAAGAGTTTTTTTCGTTTTTTTTATTGTCGTAGCTTTAGCTGGGTCGTCAATTAGGTGTAAAATAAGGTCTGCTTTTTTTGCGCGCATTTTTGCTCTGTCTAAACCCTCTTTTTCAACGGAATTTTTTGTTTTGCGCACGCCAGCCGTATCAACAACCCGGACCACAGCACCATTAATTAACATCTCTGCTTCAATTAAATTTCTTGTTGTTCCAGGTTCTTGGTTAACAATCGAAACGTCTTTTTTTACAAGTGCGTTGAATAGTGTAGATTTTCCCACATTCGTTTCGCCCACTATTATAACATCAAGCCCCCTAAACAACATTTTACCCAGCTTGTAGGTTTCCAACAACCCCCCTATTAAGTCTCCAGTTTTCATAAGATTGGTTTTCACATTAGCAACCGTTTGTTCGCCCATTAGCTCTTCAGATATATCAATCTCGTTTTCAACAAGCGCTAGGGTTGACACAAGAATGTCTTTTATTTCATTTATTTTTTTCGATAGAGCCCCAGAGGCGATCTTTTGTTGCGCAAGGGCAGCTTCTTTTGATTTTGAATTAATTAATGCGGTGACCGCTTCAACTTGAATAAGGTCTAACTTTCCATTTATAAATGCGCGCTTAGTGAACTCGCCGGGCTCAGCAATTCTGGCACCATATAGGCATATTGTTTCAATTATATTTTCAACAATTGCGGGGTTTCCGTGTGGAGTTATTTCAACAACGTTTTCTCCCGTATAAGATGCTGGTTCCCGAAAGCATGTAATCAAAGCTTGGTCTATTATGTCGCCACTAGGAGATAGAATTTTTAAAAATGTTGACGCCCTGTTTTTTAGAGGTGATCCGCCAGTTAGTTTTTCAACGATTTTTATAGAACTTTGCCCACTTACTCGAACCATAGCAACACCGCTATATCCAAAAGGAGTAGCCTGGGCAACGATCGTATCGTCTGAAATCATTTTATCATTTTTGAGCATCTCATTTTGAGAGCGGTGCTGCCATCTTAACGTCAGGAATTAGGTATTTTTGTTGCACAATAGATAAAATATTAAACACAGAATAATAGAGGTTTAAACCAGACGGAAAAGAATAAAAAAGAAAGAGAAAAAATACATTCATAAAATACATCATCATTTTCTGTTGACCACCACCGCCAGGCGCCGCCATAAGTTTTTGCTGTAGAAACATGGTTCCACCCATAAGAACGGGTAAAACATTTAAAGGGAACCCACCAACGGTTGCTAGCGTATCTGGAGAGCTAAGGTCTGTTATCCAACCAAAAAAAGGAGCACCGCGAAACTCTATCGTTGACCGGAATACGGTAAAAAACGAAATTAAGATAGGCATTTGTAAAAGAAGAGGCAGACAGCCGCCCATTGGGTTAACGCCACGATCTTTATACAGCGCCATTGTTGCACGATTTAGTTTTTGCGGATCGTTTTTATGTCTTTCTTTTAGCTTTAGAATCTCTGGTTGTAAAGCCTGCATTTTTTTATTTGACACAAAGCTTTGCTTTGTTAGTGGATTAAGTAGAAGCTTTACTAGAAACGCAAAAATGATTACAACAAGCCCATAGTTTGGTATAATCGCATACATTTTGGTTAGAGACCAGGTTATTAACCTCCCAAGCGGTCTAATAAGGACCCACCCGAGATTCATTGTCTTTTCTAAATCAACACCAAGAGACCTAATGGTCTTATAGTTTTGGGGCCCCATAT
>CAYRYZ010000108.1:0-2312 GCA_964428745.1 uncultured bacterium
ATGGGTCGCTTACATCTAATATTACAAACCCATTTTTTCGATTTGAGGCTCCTTCCCTACTTATAACGCCGACGCGTCCATCATCAGATATTTTTACATCATTTACAGTACGTGCATCTACAGTAATCGTATCAATAATTACCATTTTGGAAGGATCTGTAACATCCCAAAAATAAGCTTCTCCATTAGAACCCCATGTACCTGTTACAGCAAAATCTTTTCCTTTATGTTTACCAATGCCTGGCCATAGCCACAAGTCAGATGTATATACGTCTGAAATCAAGCCATGGCCTATTAACTTGAGTTCTTTTCCTACATTTCTAGGAACTACTTTTATGGTCTTACTTACAATAGACCCATTTGAAGAGACGTAAATTGTGTACAAGCCTGCTGTTTCAGCTACAAAACGTCCATCAGAAGTAATTTGAGCCGAAGCTGGAAAACCAATTCCGTACTCAGCTTTCCCTTTGTATGAGTATTCTAGAGGGGCATCTGTAACTATATTTTTTCTTCTATCATATGCCTTTACAACAAATTGTAGGACATCCCCCGTTCTTATTTCTTCCTTATCGCTATTAATAGTTAATTGCTTTATTGGATTTTTTATAACACTTATGTTTATTTGACTATCCAATTCATTGACTTTAGCTGTTAAAATTACCTCACCTATATTTTTTGTTCTGAGGTTGCCAAAATCGTCAAACTCTGCAATATCTTTTGCTGAAGTACTATAGATTACATTAACATCTTTTCTAATTAAATTTGCTTCATCAAAAACATCAACATTCATTTTAATTGATGTTTTTTCATAAATTTTTATTATCGGATTTGAAAAAACAACTCTTTTCAATTTTGGCTTAGGAACTTCAATTTTAGCTAATCCATAAACTCTATCTTCCCTTTTAACAGCTACACTTCGTGCTCTCAATTTTAACATCCCTGATTTATGAGGTTTAACTGTTACTTTCGCAAAGCCTGTTGAATCACTAATTCTTGGAGAGGCCTCAAGTGATCGTCTAGGTTGGCCATAGATTAGAAATGGACTCTGTGCTAATTCTCCATTTTCTTTTACCATCTTCACATTAATAACCCTAGTTTCACCAATATGTAAAAAGACTGAATCTGGCTCAAATACAAACTTAAGTGTATCAGTATTAGCCTTTTGATTCGCAAAAAGATTGCAGCTAATAAAAAACAGAAATAAAATATTTTTTAACATAATGATCCCAATAATTCAAGTATCCCCAACCAATAGAAGTTACAGAGGTATCTTTAATCAAGGTGAAAAAATATTAATTGTTGTTCTTTTGACAAATTGATAGACAATATGTAAAATGTACCCTGTTATTATATAGTATAACTTAGGAGGACCTATGGAAAGTCTAGACCGAAGACAATTTTTGGGGGCAATTGCTAAACCAGCTGCTGTGGCATCAATGGTAATATCGAATCCAACATTAATGGCGAATGCATACTCAAAAATTAAAAAGGCAACTGGCGATCCAAAATCAGTTGCTAAAGACGAAGCCTATTGGAGAGAAATACAGCAAGGATATACTGCTGACCGAGGCCTTATTAATTTAAATAATGGAGGGGTTAGTCCATCTCCTACTGTAGTTCAAGAGGCATTAAAGCGACTTCTAGATTTCTCTAATACTTCTCCTGCTTATTCAATGTGGCGAATTCTTGAACCTCAAAAAGAAACAGTTCGAAGAAGAATGGCTAGATTTTTTAATTGTGATACTGAAGAAATTGCTATAACTAGAAATGCGTCAGAAGGACTCCAAATCTGTCAAAATGGATTTGACCTTGAGGCGGGAGATGAAGTTCTAACAACCACTCAAGATTATGGACGGATGATCAGTACTTTCAAACAAAGAGAATGTCGCGATGGAATAGTAATGAAACAGTTCAAAATTCCTGTACCTGCAGAAAATGAAAATGAGATTGTAAGATTATTCGAAAAAAATATTACCCCAAAAACAAAACTTATTTTGATGTGTCATATGATAAATATTACTGGCCAAATACTTCCTGTTAAAAAAGTTGTAAAGATGGCTAAAAAATATAATATCCCAGTGATCGTAGATGGTGCACACACGTTTGCTCACTTTGATTTTACTATCGATGACCTAGGTTGTGATTATTATGCTACAAGTTTACATAAATGGCTTTCTGCGCCTTTTGGTACGGGTATGCTTTATGTTCGCAGAAATAAAATAGCCGACCTTTGGCCAATGCAAGCGGCTTGGAGTACCGATTGTAAAAAAGATGATATTAGAAAATTTGAAGAAATTGGAACTCACCCTTGC
>CAYRYZ010000109.1:0-2199 GCA_964428745.1 uncultured bacterium
CCATACACAAAAGCCAAGTCATATATCTTTCCAAACCTGCCCTTCCAAAAAGCGTTTTTTTTTGAAATAGAGTCTGTGCAATGAACAAATGGTAAATATTGCAATACCTTGTATCTTTTCGGATGTCCTAATACTGTTATTTCAGCATCTCCATAGTAGTTTGCTATAGATTTGATTGCTGGTGTGGTTAATAAAGTATCTCCAATTCTAGAAACAATAATAATTAATATTTTTTTGTATGAATTTAATTTCATAAGTCAATTAAGTTTATTCAATTTATCTCATATCTTTTTATATCTTCCATAACCATCATGTGACACAATTCTTCTAATGTTGTTTTGGCCTCCCAACCCAACCCAACCTTTGACTTTGTTGGATCTCCAATAAGTAAATCAACTTCTGCTGGGCGGTACAATTTAGGATTTACTTTTACAACTAGTTTTCCAGACTTGTCATACCCTTTTTCATTTTCCCCACTTCCTTTCCATTCAACCTCTACATCTATCGCCTTAAAGGCCATTTCAACAAAATACCTTACTGTATATGCATTTCCAGTTGCCAAAACATAGTCATCTGGATTTTCCTGTTGAAGCATTAAATACATGCCTTCTACATACTCTTTAGCATACCCCCAGTCTCTTTTTGCATCTAAATTTCCAAGCTCTAAACACTCTTTCAAACCAAATTTTATTTGTGCAACTGCATCTGTTATTTTTCTAGTAACAAACTCTTTTCCTCTTAATGGGCTCTCATGATTAAATAGTATCCCAGAACAGGCAAAAATATCATAAGACTCTCTATAGTTAATGGTAGACCAATGTGCAAACAGCTTAGCTGAAGCATAAGGACTTCTTGGGTAAAACGGAGTTTTTTCACTTTGTGGCACTTCCTGAACCTTGCCGAATAATTCACTTGTTGATGCCTGATAGAATTTTACATCTGACTTAATAGTTCTAATAGCCTCAAGTAGATTTAAAGGGCCTATGCCCGTAATTTGAGTTGTTGTTATTGGCTGCTCAAAGGATACAGCAACAAAACTTTGTGCGGCTAAATTATAAACCTCATCTGGTTCAATTTTCTGAATCATCCGTATAGATGCACCTTCATCAGTCAAATCATATTCTATCAAGTGAAGATTTTTATTGGCTCTAACATTTAGTTCGTCTAATCTCCAAAAATTAACAGAGCTATTTCTTCTATACGTACCAAAAACCTCATAACCTTTCTTTAAAAGAAATGCCACTAAATAAGCGCCATCTTGACCAGTAACTCCCGTAACTATTGCTCTTTTCAAAACACCCCCCCTTTAAGTCTTTTAAGAAAATTATAGTACACTAACCTCTAGTAACAATATTATAAAATTTTATATCGCTAACGCTTATAGTCATCCTCTAGTCGAATAATATCATCTTCATTAAGGCGCTCTCCAGTCTGAATTTCTATAACTTCCAAAGGTATATTTCCGACATTTTCTAGGCGGTGCACTACACCTAAAGGGATATAAGTGGACTGATTCTCTTCCAGTTTAAAAACTTTGTCATCACAAGTTACTTTAGCATGACCTTTAACAACTACCCAATGCTCAGCACGGTACTGATGCTTCTGTAATGATAGTCTAGACCTAGGGTTAACTAATATACGCTTCACTATGAAGTTATCTTCAATATCAATAGAATCATAATGCCCCCACGGTCTAAATACTGTTCTATGGTGATCACACTCTGAACGCTTACTATTCTGTAGATTCTGTACAATATTTTTAACAAGTTGGTCTTGACTTTTATCAGCTACTAAAATTGCGTCTTGTGTGTCCACTATTACCAAATTAGAAACGCCTATTGCAGAGACCAAACGATTAGATGCACTATGCACATATGAATTATTGACTTCATTCAAAATCACATCTCCTGAAATAAGATTATTATTTACATCTTTAGGTTGAGAATCCCATAATGCTGACCAAGAGCCTACATCATTCCATGAGGCATCCAGCTCAACCATTACTGCATCTTTTGTTTTCTCCATAACAGCATAATCTATAGATTGACTTGGACAACGCAAAAATTCATCCTTATTTAATCTTATAAAATCTAAATCATGGAATTCAGTTTGGCACGATCTTCTACATGCACTAAGAATTTCTGGCTCATATTTATCCAATTCGTCTAAATACACTGATGCTTTAAACATAAACATACC
>CAYRYZ010000110.1:0-2182 GCA_964428745.1 uncultured bacterium
TGATATGTTATTAAAAGTAATTATTGATAATAAAAGAGTTGATATACCAATCAAAAAAGGAGAAATCTTTTTGCTACCCAAGAATATACCTCATTCACCTCAACGTTTTGAAAGAACCATTGGTCTAGTTATTGAATATAAACGTGAAGAAGGAGACTTAGATGCTTTTCAATGGTATTGTGATGAGTGTGATCAGTTACTTCACGAAGTTTCATTGGATCTTGAAAATATTGTAACTCAACTCCCACCGTTATTTGAAGCTTATTGGAAAAATAAAGATGCTAGAACTTGCAGTTCATGTGATTCAATCCAGGATCCTCCCAAATAACATAATTATTCTTTTTAATGATTAAAAAGAAGTCAATTCAAAAATGAAAATAGATATTCATACACACATACTTCCAGAAAACTGGCCAAATCTAAAAGAAAAATATGGATATGGAGGATGGATACAATTAGATCATCATAAAAAAGGTTGTGCTAATATGTTAAAAGATGGTCAATTTTTTAGAGAAGTAGAATCAAATTGCTGGAGTCCAGAAATACGTATTTCTGAATGTCAAAATCACAATGTGAATGTCCAGATACTTTCCACAGTTCCAGTAATGTTTAGCTACTGGGCAAAGGATGATGATGCATTAGATCTTTCAAAATTATTAAATGATCATATTGCAAATATTATAAATGAATATCCAAAAAGATTTGGTGGACTGGGTACTGTTCCATTGCAAAATCCTTACTTAGCTATATCTGAGTTAGAAAGATGTATGAATGATCTAGGGTTGTTTGGTATTCAGATTGGATCTAATGTGAATGGAATAAATTTAAATGATGATAAATTATTTCCATTTTTTGAAGCTGCTTCAGAACTTGGAGCATCAATTTTTATTCATCCGTGGGATATGCTAGGTACAGAAGAAATAAAGCAATATTGGCTACCCTGGTTAGTAGGAATGCCAGCAGAAACCAGTAGGGCTATATGTTCATTGATATTCGGTGGGGTTTTTGAAAGATTACCCAATTTAAAAATTGCTTTTGCTCATGGTGGTGGTTCATTTCCTGCAACTATTGGGAGAATTCAGCATGGTTTTAATGTAAGGCCAGATCTATGTTCTGTGGATAATAAAATTCCCCCAGAATCATATCTTGGGAAATTTTGGGTTGATAGTTTGGTACATGATCCTCTTGCCCTGAATCTTCTTATTGATAAAGTTGGTAAAGATAAAATTATGCTTGGTACAGATTATCCATTTCCCCTCGGTGATTTAGAACCAGGTAAAATAATAGAATCCTCTGACTACTCAAAAGAGACAAAAGAGATGATATTATCTAAAAACTCACTTGAATGGTTAGGTCTACCTCATAATTTCTATGAAATTTGATATTACTAAAAATTGCGCAATAAACTTAGATAACAATGACCCTCTAAGTTCATATCGGAAGGAATTTTATTACCCAAAAACAAATAAGGGTGAAGAAGGAATATATTTATGCGGTAATTCTTTGGGCTTGCAACCAAAATCCGTTCAAAATCATATTGATAAAGAATTAAATATTTGGCAGGAGAAAGGTGCTCTAGGACAGCATAGTCGATGGGAACATTTTCATGAAAAATTAACTGAAACAACTGCACGATTGGTAGGTGCAGAAAATTCAGAAATAGTCGTTATGAACGCCCTTACAGTAAACCTGCATTTGTTGATGATTTCTTTTTATCAACCTACAGATAATAGATATAAGATCATTGTTGAAAGCGGCGCATTTCCATCAGATCAATATGCAATTGATTCTCAAATTAAACTTCACGGTTTAAAACCAAATAATACTATAATAGAATTAAAACCTCGAGATCATGAATATAGTCTTAGAACAGAAGATATTGTTAAAACTATTGAAAATTGTGGCAACGAATTATCAATGGTACTTATGGGTGGTGTAAATTATTACACTGGTCAATCTTTTGACCTAAAGACTATAACTCAAGCAGCTCATTCGGTAGATGCAATTGCTGGTTTTGACTTAGCACATGCTTCTGGCAATATTAAGTTGAACCTTCATGATTGGAATATTGATTTTGCTGCCTGGTGTAGTTATAAATATTTATGCGCAGGTCCTGGTGCACCATCAGGAATATTTATTCATGAAAAACATCATAAATGGAATGGACCAAGACTTGAAGGGT
>CAYRYZ010000111.1:0-2145 GCA_964428745.1 uncultured bacterium
CGAGTCATGGCCCATTTTTTCATTTCTTTTTCAATAGCTTTCTCATCAAGCCCTTGCTTAGTAAGATGCCATCTGTGAGCTAAACCGCTACGCTTCATAAGACCATGTAATGCATCAGATGGTTGCGCACCTAATTGCAACCAATGCAATATGCGATCTTCTTTTAATTCATACGGTTTATCCGCTTCAATAGGATTAAACCATCCCAATTCCTCTATTGCGGCACCATCTCTTCGGTTACGTGAATCCATCACAACCACACGGTAGAATGGTCTATTTCTGCGTCCTATACGTTTTAATCTAATTTTTGTTGACAATTCGTCTTTCTCCTTAGTTTAATCCCATCATTTGTTCTTGTAAATTTTTTGGCAATTTCATTTTACCCATTCTCTTCATCATTTTCTTCATTTCTGCAAATTGTTTTAAAAGCTGGTTAATCTCTTGAACTGGTCTTCCTGATCCTTTTGAAATTCTACTTCGTCTAGATCCATCAATAATTGAGGGATTTTTTCTTTCTGCCGGAGTCATAGAACTTATGATCGCATCCGTCCATGATAATTGTCTATCATCTAGGTCTAATCCTTTCATCATCTTACGATTCACTCCCGGCATCATTCCCACGATCTGGTTTAAAGGGCCCATCTTCTTAAGTTGGTCAAGCTGACTTCTGAAATCTTCAAGGTCAAATGTTGCATCTTTCAGTTTTTTCTCAAGCTTTTTAGCTTCTGTTTGATCAACAACATCTTTTGCTTTTTCAACCAAAGAAATTACATCCCCAAAACCGAGAATACGATCTGCAATCCGATTGGGGTCAAACGGCTCTAAACCATCAGGCTTCTCTGATACACCAATAAATTTTATTGGTACACCTGTCACTTCCGTGATACTTACTGCCGCACCACCACGAGCATCACCATCTAACTTAGTTAGAATTGTACCCGTTAAAGTTAAAGCGGCAGAAAAAGCCTCAGCAGAATTGACTGCGTCTTGACCGGTCATCCCATCTACAATAAATAGAATTTCAACCGGTTGAGCCACTTCAGCAATCTCTTGAATCTCTGTCATCATTTCTCCATCAACATGGAGGCGACCAGCTGTATCCAATATAACCACATCTGTTTTAGATGCTTTAGCTTCTTCAATTGCACTTTGACAAATAGCTACCGGATCTCCAGCTCCCTGCTCAAAAACCGGTACGTCAATCGACTTACCCACTTGAACTAATTGTTCAATTGCTGCAGGTCGATAAACATCTGCAGCGGTAAGTAAAACTGTTTTTCCCTGCTTTTTAAGCATTGCAGCTAATTTACCGCAGGTTGTTGTCTTACCTGATCCCTGCAATCCTGCCATCAGGATCACCGCTGGCTTTTTTGAACCAAGATCAAGAGGTTTAGCTTCACTTCCAAGTAGAGCAACCAATTCATCATGAATTATCTTAATAAACTGTTCGCCAGGTTTAATAGATTTTAGGACTTTTGTCCCTTCGGCACGATCTTTTACACGACCTATAAATTCTTTAGCTACATTGAGATTAACATCTGAGTCCAAAAGAACACGTCTTATCTCTCTCGATGTCTGCTGAATATTAGAGTCGGTGATCTTACCCAAACCCCGAAGGTTTTTGAAGATCGAATCAAACCGGTCTGCCAGTTGATTAAACATAATTTTTCGGCTCAATAAAAGCTTGGAAAATTAACCAACCTTTATTCAGGAAAACAATAAAGAAAGGTTTAGGCATATTACCGTATTTTTTACCATGGATTTTACTATTTCGGAAACTATTAGTGATGAATTACCTCTTATTGTAAAGATGAATCAGGAAGCGCTTCCTGCTGTTAGTAGTGTTAATATTAACGATATGAATCATTTTTTAACTATTGTTGATTACTTCCGCAGCTTAAAAATTGAAAAAAAGTTAGTTGGTTTCTTAATTGCACTAACCCCCGGGAAAGAATACCATAGTGTTAACTATAAATGGTTTGAAAAAAGATTTGATTCATTTATGTATGTAGATCGGATAGTTATTGACCCCTCTTACCAAGGAAACGGTCTTGGAAAAGCGTTTTATAATGATTTAGCTGACTTTTCTAATAATAAAACTGATCGTATCACATGTGAAGTCAATATCAGACCAAAAAATGAAGG
>CAYRYZ010000112.1:0-2095 GCA_964428745.1 uncultured bacterium
TACCGATAGAATCTGGGATTGTACCGGTGAGTCCGTTATTATACAAATAAAGATGAGTTAAGCTACTAAGGTTACCGATAGAATCTGGGATTGTACCGGTGAGTCCGTTATTATACAAATAAAGATGAGTTAAGCTACTAAGGTTACCGATAGAATCTGGGATTGTACCGGTGAATTGATTGTTAGACAAATAAAGTCGAGTTAAGTTACTAAAAGTAGTGATGGACTCTGGGATTGTACCGGTGAGTTTATTATTATCCAATCTCAAATCTTTAATTTCAGTGAGATTCCCCAAGCTTAAAGGAATTGAATCCGATAAACTGTTATTTTGAAGAAACAATTTTTCCAGTTTTATTAGGTCTCCGATAGCTACTGGAATTCCATCGCTAAATTCAGCTCCTGCAATTTCTAAATGAGTTAAGTTAATTAGATGCTTGATCGAATCAGGAATTGACCCTGTAAATTTGTTTTGTTTGGATTTCAGGAATGTTAATTGAGTTGGATTACCAATGCTCTGTGGAATTGCTGCCTTTAATCCACTATTGTTCAAGATCAATTCAACCAATCGAGTATCTTTCCATTTCTGTGATCCCAAATCAAATGGACTAATACTTAAGTCACTGTTCGCAATCATATCTTTAAGAAATTGTAAATCGGTTTTTAAATAAAGATCTTTATCTTTTTGCTCGTAAGTACATCCTTGTTGATTACCCCCCATAAAGTTAGCGACGCAGGTAGGATATAAATTATCAGAAGAGGGACAAAATTGGTTATTATAGATTGTAGAAAATTCCCAATCGGCCTTATTTAAACCCTCATACCTATTACTCCACGTTAAATTTAATGTGCAAATAGTTTCGGGAATTTTTCCACTCAATTTGTTATTACTTAACCCTAGATGAGTCAAGCTGATAAGGTTACTGATAGACTCTGGAATTGAGCCCGTAAGCTCATTATTACTTAACCCTAGATGAGTTAAACTGGTAAGGTTACTGATAGAATCTGGAATTGAGCCCGTGAGTTGATTATTATATAATCTTAGGATTTCTAAGTTACTTAGGTTATCGATAGCCTTTGGAATGGATCCCGAGAGTTGATTTGAATTCAAATAGAGATATTTTAAGCTACTAAGATTACCGATAGAATCTGGAATTGTACCTGTGAGTTCATTAATAGATAAATCAATTATATTTAAGTTACTTAGATTTCCTATTGATTTCGGAATTGTACCCGTGAGCTCATTATTGCTTAACCCTAGATGAGTTAAACTGGTTAGGTTACTGATAGAATCTGGAATTGAGCCCGTTAACTCATTATTGCTCAAATTAATTTCTTTTAGTCTAGTGAGCTTTCCAATTTCATCAGGAATCGAACCCGTGAGATCGTTGCCACCATAGCCAACGCCACCCAATAAAATATATTCTAGACTAGTAAGATTACCGATAGTCTTTGGAATAGATCCGGTGAGTCGATTGCTTTGCAAATTAAGATATCTTAGGCTACTAAGATTTCCAATGGAATCTGGAATTGTACCCGTAAGTTGATTTGAATTCAATAAGAGAACTTTTAAGCTACTAAGATTTCCGATGGAGTCTGGAATGGATCCCGTTAGTTGATTACCTAGCAAATAAAGGTCAGTTAAGTTACTAAGGTTAGTGATGGACTCTGGAATTGTACCTGTGAGTTGATTGCTAGATAATCTTAGAGTTTTTAAACTATCAAGATTACCGATACTTATAGGAAGTTCACCTTTTAAACTAGAATTTTCACCTTTGAATTCTGTAAGTCTTCCATCTGACCATTTTTGAGTACCCAAGCCCAAAGGCTCTACAGATAAATTACTATTTGCGATCAAGTCTTTGATGAATTTTATATCCTGCTCCCAATAACAATTTCCTTCAATTTCAACATATAAACTGTCACATTCGGCAACTGCTGTTGACTGCAATACAAAAAAGACTAAGCATATCTCAGCCCAAACGTTAAATAAATGATGCTTTTTAACGTGCATCGATTATTCCTTTACCATACCCATTAAGGGTAATTGCGTTAGCATCAGGATCAAGCAGAATACTTTCTTGACTAATCCTAAATT
>CAYRYZ010000113.1:0-1901 GCA_964428745.1 uncultured bacterium
AACACCATTTTTTTTGTTTTCACAAATTCTTTTGTCTTTAGCTGATATAAATACATTCCGGCGCTAACTGAATTACCATAATCATTAGTTGCATTCCAAGTAATGGAATGATAACCAGCAGATATTTGCATACTATCAAATACCTTAATCTTCTGTCCTAACATATTATAAATCGTAATTGATACATCTGTAGTTTTAGGAAGGTCAAAACGTATCGTTGTACTAGGATTAAATGGGTTAGGGTAATTATCATGCAAGGCAAATTCTTTAGGTAATAACATTGATTTTTCATCTTCAACTGCAAGCTTTGCATCATTTTTAAATGAGATTCTTGGCCATGATCTTTCTTGAGGAGCAAAACCAGACTGAAATAAATTTAGCACGGGATACGAGCCATCAGTTATCATCTTCTCTTTGCTATAAAAAGAAACATCGTCATCATCATTTAATCCTCCTAACGCAAAGGATATTTCACCAGATGAATCAAAATAGGAACCTATATTGAACGTTAATGGTTCATTTTCCTTGATATCAAAGACAGTATCAATTGGTGTCAATAATTCTTTGTTTACAAGGCCAATATTCTTGGTGCTCAACATAGATTCATTCCATCCTTTAACATTATACTTATAAAGGACGATTCCGCCTTTTAGTGATTTAATTTTTTCTGGGAAAATTGATAAGGTGCTTTTATAGCTAGTATCAATAGTAGAGGAAACGCTAAACCGGAGAAAAGATCGATGATTTTTCTTTACATGTAATGATTTGAATTGAATAGGGTGATATACACTATCCTGGATTGTAACATCTAATGAGCGATCATTCATCGGATATACTTTATCTTTCGTGGTAAATGTCCAACTGCCACCGGAAACACCATCAACATAAACAGACCAGTGATAGGTTGCTCCAGGTCTTAAACTAACAAACATAACATTATTTGGATATTGAAAGGTCCTGGTTTCTGTCAAACCTGGACCACTGATTGCAACAAGAGCAGAAGTACCACTATAATTAGTTTTCCAAGGATAGTTCCAAGCCAGTCCATATTCTAACGATACATTTTTTGCTCCATCTCTAGGTATTGGTACCGATGGATGCTCATATCGAAATCCAGGTATCCAATAAACAGAGTCACCATATTCATAAGGTCCTATATCAGGAGCCTCACCAATATATTTTCTATTTTGACCTGAGTATGAAGGTGGATGATTAAACACTAGGTCTTGACCATCATTAATACCTGGTACAAGTTTTCCAGCATCAATTAAGGATGATCCTTTTCTTGGACGGAAATCATAATTTTGCACAGGATCATCTTTCCAAGGATTTTCACCAAAAAGATAATCAAGTTGTTCATCTGATCTTCCGCGACCTTCAACAAAAGGATCTTCTAGTTCTAATTGTACAAAAGAATGGGAAAGCTTTCTATTATCTATAGGAAAGGATCTACCATACCAAATGCCAGAATTTTTAATTAAAAAATCTGGATTATCAAAAATATTGCCGGGCTCTCCTCCTGTTACGTAAGGATCACCACAGTCTGGAGAATTGCACTCCAATGACCATCCAGAAACAACATTTTTTACATCGGTATTTATATTCCCTTTATTATTGAATTGATCTCTTCCAGAAAAATTGCTCATCAAACTATCTCTCTCGGCACTTCCATGTGGCCCACAATACTTTATTTTGGTTAATGAAATATTATGTGAGTAAGTATCGTAACCCATAATATTATAGATTTTATGCCTATCCCCTTTTAATCTATATCCTCTTTTCTGTCCAGCAGAAACCATATTATGTACTACAGCGTCATGACCTGCGCACCAACTATCAAATCTCATACCATTTGTATTTGTATTTAGAAGCCAACTAAAACGTGTCGTGGATTTGACTGT
>CAYRYZ010000114.1:0-1899 GCA_964428745.1 uncultured bacterium
GGTTGGAGTTTTGTTGGTATTGAAATAGAATGGCCTGAATTTGAAAAACATTATAGAGATGTGGGTTTAGCTCCTGGACTTCCATCTACAGCATGGCGAACAAGTACCCCTTTGTACAATCAGAATGAGCAAGTAGGTTATGCAACCAGTGGGACATGGTCTCCTATTCTTAAACGTTATATTGCTTTGGCTCACATTAAATCCAAATATGCTAAAGAAGGTTCAGAATTAATGTTTGAATTAAAAGTAGAACACTTCAGAAAACTAACTAAAGCAACTGTGGTAAAAACTCCTTTTTTTGACCCTGAGAGAAAACGTTCATGCCCACAATAAAAAAATATGATGCTATAGTAATTGGTGGTGGGCACAATGGATTGACTGCTGCCGCTTACTTGGGTCGAGCGGGGAAAAAGGTTCTTGTCCTTGAACGGCGTCACGTTTTAGGTGGGGCTGCAGTAACAGAAGAAGTCTTTCCAGGATTCAAGTTTTCGGTTTGCTCCTATGTGGTTAGCTTAATGAAATCCAATGTTATGCGTGAGTTGATGCTACCAAAATTTGGATTAGAGCTTCTTCCTTTAGAGAGTACCATGACTCCATTAGAAAATGATTATCTACTTCGTACAGCTGATTCAGATCAAACATACCGTGAGATAGCCCGCCATTCGAAAAAAGATGCAGAAAATTATATGCGATTTGGCCCAGCGATGGGACAAATTGGCATGGCTGTCAGACCCATACTTGAAACAATTGCTCCAAATCCAATTCGACCTTCATTCTCAGATATTTCTGCAACAAAAAAAATATTAGATCATGTTAAATCACTATCATCACAACAATTTGAATATTTAACAAAACTCATGACGATGAGTTCAGCAGATTTTTTAGATGAATGGTTTGAATACGAACCATTGAAAGCAACAATGTCTGCTAGTGGAATAATCGGAACATTTATGGGTCCTCGGTCTCCAGGATCTGCTTATGTGATGCTTCATCATTACATGGGGGATATTGATGGCGCTTATAGAGCTTGGGGGTTTCAGCGAGGTGGCACAGGTGGCGTGAGCATGGCAATCGCCAGATCAGCAAAACATTTTGGTGTAGAAATAATGACGGAAGCATCTGTCCAAAAAGTTATTGTCAAAAATGGTCGTGCAACAGGTGTGGTGTTAGATAATGGAGATGAATACAATTCAAATATTGTTATATCTGGTCTAGATCCAAAACTTACTTTTTTAAAAATGATAGACGAAATTGATCTTCCATCAGATTTTGTTTCGGCAATTAAAAATTTTAGAATTCGCGGTTCTTCTGGAAAAGTTAATTTAGCTTTAGATGCACTTCCGAATTTTACATGTCTTCCTGGTGATGGTCATCATTTACGTGGTGCGATCTCTATAAGTCCATCATATGATCATTTAGAAAAAGCATATGATGATGCAAAATACGGAAGTTTTTCAGAAGCTCCATTTATGGACATTATTCTTCCATCAGTTTTGGATCCTGATATGGCTCCTCCAGGTAAACATGTGATGTCCTGTTTTGTTCAATATGCTCCCTATGATATAAACGGAGGTTGGAATGATCAAAAGAGAGAGGATTTTGGCGATGCAGTAATTAATACAATTTCAAGATATGCACCGAATATTAAAGATATTATTTTACATCGGCAGGTATTAACTCCTGCAGATTTAGAATCAACATTTGGCTTAACTGAAGGTAATATTTTTCATGGTGAACTAACTCTTCAACAGTTATTCTCGTTACGTCCTGCAGTAAAATGGGCAGATTATACAACACCGATAAAAAATTATTTCCAATGTGGATCCGGGACTCATCCCGGTGGAGGCATTACAGGTTCTCCCGGTGAGATGGCGGCTAAAAAGATTTTAGGAACGCTGT
>CAYRYZ010000115.1:0-1853 GCA_964428745.1 uncultured bacterium
CGATTTAGAGACATATCTCCTGCTCTGAAGGAAATAAAGATAGAATTTTCTCCTTTAGAAAAATATGAAGCTTCAATGAAGATATGCTGATTAACTAATTTATATGGAACAGCTTCGCCTTCTACACTAACAGAATGAATATAATCAGCCGATTGACGAAAATCTAAAACGACATCGTTAGTTAAATCTGATAATTTGAAATGGATAAATTCTTCTACAGTAATAGGTTTGATTTTATCTTCAGGAATATCAAAATTAAGCTTATAACGAACGTCCGATATGCTAGCCTTTCTATTTTGAGCTAATTCCCATGATACCCCAGATGATATAATAGAAGTTTTTGATTGACATCCCATATATAGGAATAATATAAGCCAAAGGCGATTCATACAGAAAATTACATAATAAATAACCACAAACAAAAAACCCCACGAATGTGGGGCTTGTTCTACTATTTTACATATATATAAGGAAAGATGTAATTTGATAATTCATTAACTACTTCCTGGTAAGAACGAATTGAATTGAGTTTTCTTTTTCAGATTATTATTAAATCGTGACAATGCAAAGAATGGATCCACTTCTTTTTTGCCAATTACACGATCGGCTACAAATTCACCAAGAGCTGGTCCTAATTTAAATCCATGGCCAGAACCCCCACCAAGCACCCAAGTATTTTCTGCATCTGGATGTCGATCAATTATGTAATGTCCATCAGGACTGTTTTCGTATTGGCAAACCCGGGATTCAAGCAATGGCGCATCTTTCATTGCAGGAAATCTTTTGGCTAAATATTTTCGTGCGGAAGATATTCCACTTTTGGATGCTGTGCGATCACCTGTAGTTGGATCAAATTTGATTCCTCGTGTATCATCAGCAACTTTAAACCCTCTCCAATCTGCGCCAGGTATACCGTACCATAATTTTTTACCGAAATCAACCCAGACCGGCATATTTGATTCAAAGAAGCTCGAATCACCATAAGGTGTTCCGAAAAAGAAAACTTCCTGACGTGTTGGCTGAATAATATTTTTTAATGCATCTGGGAATATCTTGCTTAGCCAAGGACCACAGGCAAAAATATATGAGTCGGCTTGAAGCTTGGATCCATCAGAGAGCACCAATTCACTTAATTGATTATTGATGATTTTTCCAGGTGTAACTGCTAATTGTTTATACTCTCCACCCTTTCTAACAAAATTTTCTAGAACAACTTGGCAACAGTGTCTCGCTGGTAAATATCCCGCCTCATGTTCATAATAAAAAGATTTAAGTCCTGATAAATTTATTTGAGGGTATCGTTTTTTAACTTCTGCTTTTGATAATTCTTCAGATTTTAATCCAGCCTCATTTACGATCGGAAGGGACTTTTTAGCATATGTATCATCAATTTGAAAGAACCACAATGCACCAGTTGGAAAATATAATGATTGACGCCACTGTTTTTGATAGCGTTTCCAAAGCTTAAAAGAGCGAGCAACTAGATCTACATAAATTTTGTCTTCACCATAAATACCTCTAATAACTCTTGAGTCTCCACCCGAACTCGCTCGTGAATTTCCAGGACCAAAAACATCTAATAGCGTAACAGAATATCCTTTTCTTAATAAATGATAAGCAGTCCATCCGCCAAACGCGCCTGCACCTACTACAGCAATATGACCTTTCTTTCTTTTCTTGCTTTTCGTTTTACTAGATTTTGTCATAGCATGTATTGGATTCGCCAGCGCAGCTATTATTGATGTTTTTACAAAACGGCGCCGGTCCATCTATGCTCCTTTAGTAGAAATTTTATAATTAAACTTACTAATAATATATAATAGTTATGATGTAATCGGATACGGGGCTTGTGT
>CAYRYZ010000116.1:0-1845 GCA_964428745.1 uncultured bacterium
CCCGATATGTTTGGGTTATTAACGGTCCAGATTGGAATGGTATAAGATTGAATAGCGCCTGTGGCGGTACCTATGCAGATTTACATCATATTGTATCAATTGGTAATCGGAGAGGTTATCGACTTAAAGGAGATTACCATGAGGCTTATCATCTTATAGCATATGAAAACACTAACCAAGATGTGTATATGTCTGATGATAAATACTGCGGTCCAGGTGGAAAACCAGGGACTAAGGTTCCTGGGAATAATAACTCATACATTAAAAATACGGCAGTAGATTTTTCATTTATATGCACTGCAATAGATTGCGGGACTGATAGTTATGAGGTTGATCCTAATCCGGTCAATTTAGATACGTCAGGGATTTATTTTGCCCGAGCAAATGTCAAACAAAGACCATTTTATACCGTTCGGTCAGAATTTGAGAATCCCTGGTCAATATATAAAGCTTACTCAGATGAAAAATTATTAGAAGATATCGGTATAGACCCATTGAAAAACAAAATTCAAAATTATGATTTTAGACCTAAAAAAGGATCTAGTCTTATTGATGGTGGAGTTGTCATTGAAGGTATAAATGACGGTACAGATAAAAGCTTAAATCATCCTCCGCTTTATCCAGGCCAAAATAGAAAATATATTGGTGAGGCCCCTGATATAGGACCTTATGAATATGGAGACTCGGTATATTGGATCCCGGGCTATCGCTATCCACATCCCAGTGTACCCATACCTAGCGATGGAGCGACAGATATTTCATTAGAATATGGACTGGCTTGGAACTATCCTTGGAAAACTGATTATACTGGTACTTCTGCTACTGTTGCAATCAGTGGCCCAGGTTTGACAGAAACCAGGAACTTTCAATATCCAAATAATGTTATGTTTGTTAGTTTAAAACCTGGAGCAACTTATCACTGGACTGTTTATGTTGATGGTGTTTCCGGTGGCAGTTGGACATTTACAACAAAAGATAAACTATATCCGATAAATGATCTTTCGATTGATCCAACCATTAGTACAATCCAACCAAAGATCAATAACAGCAATTTATTAGTCTCTAATAGTAGTATGGCTTTCATGCGTTTCGATTTTCCTTCATATATAGACAGCAACTATAAGATTGACTTAAATCTCACTCCAAATAAAATACATGCTTTAGATAGCGGGGTTATCTTGTACCGGTATGATTATAAGGGCTGGAATGAATCATTTAATATTAAGAATATTGGATTGGTTGACAGGAGCCAATTGACTCCAATTGATACACTGTATTCACTTGCGGCTGATTCCACCATTTCAAGAGATATAAGCGCATTTATTAATTCAAGCGGTGAGTTCTCCTTCGCTCTGAAAACGATGAATACTACAGATAGCCTGTCTTTTTACAGTACGGAAACAGTATTGGAGACCACTGCACTAACAAGAAATTTGGAACTCCCTTATATCCCTGACAAAAAAGTTTGGCCAAATCTTTCATTTGATTTTGATCAAGATAAATTGGCAATACATGATGAACTCCCTAAAGGGATTCCTACTGAATTTGCCCTGCATGAAAACTATCCAAATCCCTTTAACCCAACGACAACTCTTCGCTTTGATCTACCAGAGATAAGTGATGTTAGATTAACGATTTATAATGTACTTGGGAAAAGAGTGAAATCCTTTAAAATGCAAAACACACCTGCTGGATATCATTCTATTCGTTGGGATGCAACAAATGATTTTGGTTCTCCAGTAAGTGCCGGAGTTTATTTATATCAGTTACAGGCTAAAGGCTTTGTTAAGACAAGGAAAATGATATTACTTAAATAAAATCTCTGTTTTATCTAAAACTGTCAGG
>CAYRYZ010000117.1:0-1834 GCA_964428745.1 uncultured bacterium
CGCTAGTATTTACGGCTGCTTTTCCATCAACAGTAACTACAGTAGAATCTATTGGGTTTTTCGTCGTGTCAATCTTCATCGTTGTTAAGGCAAACGTAAATTTGTCACTTAGCAACGTTCCACCAATATGTTTATCATCAGAATCCCTCACTGATAAATCTTTGTCAGTAACTTTCCATCTTTTCTCCCATAGAATATCTTCTTTAACAACCACATCAGCTATAGCTTCACCAATAGGACGTGCATTGTATCTCAACACTGGATTTGTAACTATAGCAGCAGATACATTTCCCGCTACATCGTATGCTCGAATATTCATCTTGTAATGTCTATTGTGACGCAATGAATCAATAGCGACCATAACTGTATCTAATGTGTCTACCTGAAATTGATAATCTCTAAATAGAGAGAATGTTTTGCTCGCATCATTATCAGGAGATTGCAATATTTGATATTCATAACGCTGAATACCTGATACTCCAACTTCAGCTTCTAATTTTGGATCTTTCCAATTTCTAACTGCAAAACCTAATGTATCACTGGTCCATAAAGTATCTCTAAGAGTTGTTAAAAATGTTGAAACACCCTTCAAATTATTAAGTGTTGTATCTGGTACATGAGCAAGATCTACAACAACACCAACTGCTGGGGGAATTGTATCTAGAACAAAGAACGATGTGCTTTTCGTTCCTTCTGTTAAATTTCCTACTTGGTCATTTATTAGTGCTCTAATAAAGACACTATCTCCCTGCGCCAAATTTTTAGGTGTCAGTATATCCAACATCTCTTTTTTTGTTCGATACTTAGATATAGTTGCACTAAGTGCTTCAAGTGTATCCTTGGGCAGTATTGTTGACCAAGCATCAGATGCCATCTTTCCATCCACTTGCATTTGGATTTGTATATTTCCACGCAATAATGAATTATCAGTTATATCTATAGGAACTTTGGTTTTTAGACTATCGGTGGTTTTATTAAACCAGCTTCCAGCAACAGTATCACCAAAAAGAGTGACCAGCCCTGTAGTAAATGCAACTGGGTCAGTATTATCAATTATTACAATTCCTCCATCAAAAGTTGAATCAGCTATTATTGGATTTAATGCCTTATCTTTAGCAACTACCGTCACTTTGATTATTCCATCAGAATCATCAACAACAGTTAAATTATATGTATAGACCTTGCCTGACTTTCTTGTCATATTTTGATTTGTCTTATCACCGGTTGTCGCAGTACCGTTCACTCCAGCTGTTGTAATAGTTCCTTTCGCAGGGAAATCGACTGTGATTCTTGGAATTGAATCAACCATGATGCTATCTGAAAAAGTTGCAGTGATAACCAAAGTACCCGTTTCTTTTCTAACTAAACTATCTGGGTCATCGTAAGTAAACCGGACAGAGGGAGGTGTTGTATCTATAACTAAATCTTTTTTCTTTATAAGTGCATTATCGTTATCAAGAGCAGGTAGTGTCGCATCTATCGGATTGCCATAATTATCTCTAATATAATCAGTTCCACTTATTGATAGTGCATCAGTAGCAAAGTAATTAAGGTCATCACTAGTGTGTGGAGATACAATCGAATAGGTAAATGCCAAGGTATTTGTAGTTGTTCCAGTTGTATAAGAAATCAATGCATCGGTAGTTCCAGTTTCGAGCGTGAGTTTAGGCGTCCCAGAAACAATCAGCACTTCAGAGCCAATAACTTGAATGGTTAGATCTTGACCTGCTCCATATGCTTTATTATCGTTTGTCGATGTGACCGAAGTAACGGTTGGCAAGTTCTGTTTTACTCTTAGTGTTGTAGCACTAGCCGTATAATGTCGTTCATTTCC
>CAYRYZ010000118.1:0-1827 GCA_964428745.1 uncultured bacterium
CGTTGCTGTTTCTCTTTTATTAACTCGTGCATTCCCCTACTTTGCATATCAAGCGTTAATTGATTTATCCAAAGCTTTGTTTGATCAACATACTTATCTATTATTTTTTTTGGAGTTTGCTCTGCTTGCATATGCACAATAATGATTGCTGAAATAACTGGAACATAATTCATTAAATGATCATTGTAAAATCTATCTAATTGACGGATAGTTTCTCGAGGAGACATATAATCAACTCGGTCTCCATAAATACTATCTGCAAAAGCTTGTTGTTCTCCCCAAGATTTCAAATAATAATATAATCTTCCATCAAGTGCACCATTAAGATAAGCTGATTTGACCCTATATGTAGATTCGGGGTTACCATTTGTACGAATTGAAACATGTTTCCAATCAGTACCATCCCAAAGCAACTTATTTTGCTTTTCAATAACCTGGCAAAATAGTAATCCCGATAGTATAATATTTAAAAGTGTATTCTTCATCGAATGTAAACTGTTTTAATATTTACGAATTCTAATATACCATAAGATGAGAGTTCATTGCCATAGCCAGATTCTTTTACACCACCAAAGGGAAGTCTTGGATCAGACCTAACAAAATCATTTACAAAACCTGCGCCCGCTTCCAATTCAACCTTTGCAATTTCTTTACCTTTCTCAATATCAGATGTAAATACCGCTGCACCCAAGCCATAAGCTGTCTGATTAGCTAAAGAAATGGCCTCTGATTGATCTTGTGCAGTAATAATACATGCAACTGGGCCAAAAAGTTCTTCATCAAATGCAGGCATTCCTGGTTTCACATTTGATAAAACCATAATTGGGTGATAGCAGCCAGTTTCACTATTAGGAACATCACTTTCATAAATTAATTTCGCTCCCTCATCGATACTTTTCGAAACTTGGATAGCTAATTCATCTTTCGCAGCCTTATTAACCATGGGCCCAACTGTTGATTTATCTAAAAACGGATCTCCAACTTTTTGCTTCTTCATCTTATTAATAATTTTTTTTTCAAATTCTAACTGAATATTTATATCAACAATATATCTTTTTGCTGCAATACAACTCTGCCCAGAATTTAAAAGCCTTCCTGAGATACATGCATCTACTGCTATATCTAAATCAGCATCTTTTAACACCACATAAGGATCGCTACCGCCTAACTCTAATACAGTTTTCTTTAATACAGACCCAGCTTTTTGGGCAACAGATTTGCCAGCAGATGTACTTCCTGTAAGAGAAACTGCTTTTATAAAGGGATTCTCTATTACATAGTCCACTTTTGAAGAGTCAATTGTTAAATTTCTAAAAGTATTATTAGGTATACCCACTTCAATAAAGAGCCCTTCAATCGCATCAGCACATCCCTGTACATTGGATGCATGTTTTAAAACAGCTACATTACCAGCAATCATCGCTGGTGCTACAAATCTAAAAACTTGCCAAAAAGGGAAATTCCAAGGCATAATAGCAAGGATTACTCCCAAAGGTTGAAATGAAACATAACTTTCGGAAGCATCAGTTATGATATTTTGATCTGCTAAGAATTTTTCTCCATTATCTGCATAATAATTACAAACCCATGCACATTTCTCTAATTCTACTATACCTTGAGATAAAGGCTTACCCATCTCAAGTGCCATAAGACGTGCAAATTCATCTTTTCGCATCTGAATTGCCTCAGCCAAATATTTAAAATATTGACAACGATCTTTGATAGGTATTTTTCGCCAAAAATCAAATTCACTATTTACCTCTAATATTAGTTGATTTAATTCTTGCACACTAAGTTGTGGATATACTCCAACAATATCACCATTCG
>CAYRYZ010000119.1:0-1798 GCA_964428745.1 uncultured bacterium
TTTCAACCAATATTGAAAGTATTATGAATAAAAAGAAACACATACCGCTTCTTTTAGGAAAAAATAACTGGGGAAGGTCGATTCTATCCTTCTCCCTTTATATACTCCTATCCCTATCTATATACGCTCAATCATCATCTGCATTTATTACGCCTGCGGAACATGATGAAAATGGTACTCATAATTCCCTTGTCAGGATCAATGAGAGTAACAACACCTATCTCTTGGCTTATACTGGATATGGAGGTAAAGCAGGCTACTTAAAATCGTTTACGATCTCTAAAGATGGAAATACGATCACACCCCTTAAATTAAATGGGAGCGCTGATTATAATTTCGATTCTAAAAAAGCATGGTATAACTCTCTTGTTCAATTGAATTCAGATATTTATGTCCTGGCTTACACAAGCGCTGGAGAGGATGGATGGATAAAAACCTTCAAGGTTGGTGCAGATGGGCTGACGGTTACGCAGGTTGATGAAAAGGAACATGATGGTGATCACGGTGAGTATAATTCCCTCATCAAACTGGATGATAATACGGTCGCATTAGCCTACAGCGGTCAGGGTGGAACATCAAGTAAGGGTGGTTGGGTCAAAACCTTTGACATTAACGCAGACGGTTCATCAATCACAGAAGTAGCAAAATTTAATTATAGATCCAACGCTACTGAATATAATTCACTGATTAAAGTTGACGATAATACTCTGGCGGTTGCTTTTAAAAGTTACGGTGGATTCATAAAGACACTGGATATTTCAACTGATGGAACAGCTATTTCTGACGTAAAAGAATTTAAATTCGATGTTAATTCAAGTGCTGGTCAATATAATAGTTTTATTGGAGGAGAATCTGGCAAATTTGTTTTAGCCTATCGAGGTCATAATCCCGCGCGGGGTTGGGGTGGACAAATCAAAACCTTTACCATTACTCCTGCTGGAGAGATCACCCATGAGGCTTGGCTAGAACATACAACTGGGAACGCCGCATACTGGGGCAAACTGATCAAAGTAAGCACTGACGTGTATGCTCTTTTTCATCGTCACCCTAGTTCCACTCGAGGATATGTAAAAACTCTATATATACCTGCTGACGCAAAATTGATCTCGGAGGTATCGGATACCGAGTACTATAGTAATCAGAATTCACATAATTCCCCTATTAAAATTGATGGAGATATCTATGCCAATGCCTGGGCCGGGCCCGGCGGTAACCTTAGCGAAAAAGGATTTATAGGAACCTTAAAGATCAGGAGTGATCTACCCTTCTTTAAATCAGTTGAAGTAGCAGCAGATAATAGCGCCCTTACGGTCACCTTTAATGAAACTGTCTATACATCAGCTGGCGCCTCAACTGATCTAGTAAAAGAAGATTTTACATTTTCTCTCGTTGGTGGTAACGCTAAGCTATCCGGTGCGACCCCTACCAGTTTCCAGAATAACGGCGGAAATTCCTATACACTTGGAATTGGATTGAATGGATTAGGAAATGGTGCCGAAACAATCACGGTCAATCCAGCAGCTACTGATGCGATCTTTGATGCAAATAATAACAAAGTTCCGATGCAAGATTATACCGATGGACTGCTTTCAACGACCACGAAGAGAAACGCCAAACCTCTTAATGACAAGTTCTTGCCTTACATCACAGGGACTCACGGAGAGATACCTATTAATAATACAACCATTGGGATCCAGTTTAATGAAGCCGTATTCAGTAATAATGATGGCACGGGTGCCCTTGCAAAGGAAGATTTTGCTCTAACAATTACAGGTGGAAACGCCACACTATCCAGTGC
>CAYRYZ010000120.1:0-1797 GCA_964428745.1 uncultured bacterium
TCGAGGTGCGGTTTAACCCAGTTCACAAAGAGCAAATTGTTTTCGATTTGGAACCAATACCTGAAGGGACATCAGTGACATGTCGACGAACAAGCACAGGCTTATTCTCTTGGATGAGTATATGGGGATTTTCAAATAATAAATCCAAAATATTAGATAATTTAGGTTATTTAATTCCTGAAGATGAAGAAGACCCCTCAGATCAGACAGATTCCGCAGCGGATGCAGGTCCTCAATATAGTCGCGAAGCTACTATAGCGCGAGCAGTACAGGCTGGATTGGATGGTAATATGGACGTGGTAAATTCTATCCCAGATAAGCCTACTCGTGGTATGGCAAAAGCCATGCTAGTGCAATCGAAGCGCAAAGGAAATGTAATGCCTGATAATTTAGTGAAAGCTTTATCTGAAGAACCCTCTGATAATGTAGATACACCAAAAGCTGATGGCGCCAAGAAAAAAGACGGACCTACACCTGATGGTTTACCTAGTTTTTCCAATCAAGATGATCTTATTTCATTTGTCGTAAATAAAGCTTTGGATGGAGATGATGAACCCATTAATGCAATCAACGAGAAACCAACAAGAGGAAAAGCTAAAGCATTATTGGTAAAAATAAAACGTGGCGCTATAGAACGACCAGCAATGCCAGAATTATCAGAAACCCCGCCTCCTTCAACTCAAAATAAAGAGACACCTAAACCAGAAGCTACTACTGAAGGCGAAGGTACCAGTGAAGATAAATCTGAACCAGAAACAGAACTAATTGAAAGGCTAGTTACAGAAGGAGCCAATGGTAATATGGATGAAATTAATGCATTAGAAAACAAAGTGTTGAGAGGTAAAATAAAAGCTGCAATTATTAAAATGAAGCGAGCATCGTCATAGCTATCTTCAATTGATTATTTTATATTGAAATTGTACAATATTTTCTTTAGCATTAACTGTAACAGTATTTTCTAAGAATAAATTTTTCTCCTTTATTTTACCATCAAATAACTTAACGCCCGCTCCAAAAACAATGGGGTGTGGAGTTAAAAATATGTGACTTAAATAGGGTGCAAAATAAGCATTAGTCTTTCCTCCCCCAGCAATAAAACATTTATCTGAAGACAGGCTGTTTAAAATGTTGATTGGTTTTTTGTCTCTATGAAATATAATTATATCTCTTCCTTTTAATTCATTTTCAATGGCACCATAAGTGTTTGATCCCATAATAACAGGGTAACCCATCGTTTGAGTTTTAAATAATGCGAGATCCTTTGACCAGGTGATCACTTCATTAGAATTATGTGCAATAAAGCCATCTTGTGTAATGGCGGCAATTAAGATTATATCCACTATGTGTTATTGAACGATCCCGCCGTAACTAATGTTAGTTTACTGGGGTCAATATATTTTGATATTGCGTTATTTATTTCTTCTAGAGAGATATTATTTATTATAGCTGCATATTCATCTAAATATGATATTGGTTTTATTCTTTCCGCATTGGATAAAATTTGTGATACAAGCCCACTAGTTGTGTCTAAGGCAACTTTATATGACCCTGTAATTGTAGATTTTTTTGCAATAAGTTCTTTTTCAAAGACACCTTTTTTGTACCATTTATTTATTTGATCCATTGTTGCATTTTGGCCTTTTTCAATTAAGTCAGGTGCAAAAGTTCCCCATGTGCTCCAGTAGCCATCAGTGCCAAAATTAGAACCACCTATCGATGAACCAATTCCATATGTTAATCCTTGTTCATCGCGAACAGTTTGCATTAAGCGTGCTGAAAAATTTCCACCAAGAATGT
>CAYRYZ010000121.1:0-1785 GCA_964428745.1 uncultured bacterium
GAATCGATTTTTTGATGTTTTGAAAGGTAGTTTGCTAATTGCATAGCATTATTATTATGTCTTTCCATTCGTAAAGCAAGGGTTTTCATACCTCGCAATATTAGATAGGCTGCGTTTGGTGCTAGGGTTGCACCATTGATTTCTCTAAAGTGAAATATTTTTTCTATTAATTTTTTATTCCCACAAATGAGTCCACCTAAAGCATCTGAATGTCCACAAAGAAATTTAGTGGCACTGTGTATTACTATATCAGCACCTAAATCTAATGGATTCTGATTAATTGGTGTTGCTAGAGTATTATCAACTACAACCAGAGCATCCACTTTCTTGCCAATACTGGACAATCTTTTAATATCTTGTATTTTTAGTGTGGGGTTTGTCGGTGTTTCAAGGTAAAGTAGTTGGCAACCATTTAAGACTTCTTTTTCAATCAAATCATGATCTGTAGTATCGCAAAGTCTAACCTGAATATCATATTGAGGTAAAAATTCTAAAAATATCTTACTAGTGCCCCCATAGGTGTCTTTTCCAGTCACTACTTTGTCACCAGGTTTAAGGTTTGCAAAGAGTGTATTACTTATTGCTGCCATCCCACTAGAAAAACTAGTTGCAGCTTCAGCGCCTTCAAGAATACGGATTTTTTCTTCTAAAACATCAAGGGTAGGATTAGAATTTCTGCCGTAAATATGGCCACTTTTTTCCCCTTTAGAAACTTGTACCCATTCATCTAGATCATCGTAAGAATATGCTACACTATTTATTGTTGGCGATTGTGTGGCACCATGGGGAAAGGACTCTGTCTCCCCAGCCCAGACTGATTGTGTTTCAGCTTTTATTTTCTTCCAGGAAATCTTTTTTTTCACTATTTAATTGAGGATTTTAAATCATTAAGAACTTGAGCTGCATCGATATGGCTTTTCTTATAAATGTCATATTCTGAATTGCCCTTATTAAACATTGAAATTATATATACACCCGTCATGTTTGTTGTTTCTGTTGTTCTATTAAAATCAGGAACTACAACTGTACGAACACCTACCGATTCTGACACAACAGTTTTAACTGGGTTAGTACCAGTGGGCTTAAAAATATTTTTATTTTCATAACTTTCATCTTGAAGGACTACAAATGTGTCAAACCCAGATTTTTGAGTTAACTCAGCACATCGATATAGTAATTGCTGAGTAATTTTTTCTTTTGTTGAGTGTTGATTTCCGTAAAAACTTACTCTCAACATATTTTTTCCTACTTCTTTTTCTTCATAACCGCCCATTGAGTTACGAGGGCCGTACGTTGAAGCGCATGCAGAAAAGAATAAAGCAATAATTGATATTATGTGTATAAAATGTGTTTTAATTATCTTCATATTTAACACCTATTCTTAAGTTTGGTCTGGTGTATTCTAATTCACTTTGAAAAGTTAAATGGCTTAAAGGTTTAACCTGTATTATATCATTCTCAACGTACATAATCTCATCTAGTGAATGGAATGAACATTTACTTTTGAATCCAAAATATTTATAATTCAATCCAGTAATTATTTGTCGAAGTATTTCAATGGTATCAAAATCAAGAGTCCTATAATAATGTTGAGCACCAAATTTATCAAAGGACCAAACCTCGCTGGTTTTTGGATTATATTCAAATGTATTTGCTTTTGATATGTCATTATCTGGAAGTTGAGCTTTTGGAAGATTACAACCGTTAAATACAACAGTTAATATCAGAAATTGTATTGTAGATTTTGATGATATAGATTTCATGATATTTGTAATTTACATATAA
>CAYRYZ010000122.1:0-1740 GCA_964428745.1 uncultured bacterium
AAAAAATATGAAGATTTAATATCTTTATATGGTGAAGAGAAAGTTCGCAAATACGGAATTGCCCCCTGGACCATAAATCAAACTTGTGATCGGATAATTGATTTATTAAAAAAAAATCGATTGGATGAAGCAGTTTATAATATGAGTGCTTTAGGTCATTATATCTCAGACCTACATATGCCGCTCCATACTGTAATTAATTATAACGGTCAATTCTCTGGAAATTATGGCATTCATAAAAGGTGGGAACGAAGTTTAGTGAATGAATATATTAAAAAGATTAAACCAGTTGGAGAGATAGAAGAGATAGATGACCCTTGGGAATTCTCAATGAAAATAGTTAGAGAATCCTTTAAACTCCATCACCTTATCTTGGAAGCAGATACTAAGGCAAGAAAGTTATTAACAAAGGAACAAGCGAAGATGCTTAATTCCTATGATGCCTTAAGTTTCGAAAAACCATATTTAGATGTTTTATATAATGAGACTGGAGATTTACTTAAAGATCGTATGGGTAGAGCTGTGATGCGCATAGCTTCTCTGTGGAATTATTGTTGGGAACAAGCAGGAAGCCCTAATCTAAAATGACTGTTCCCCAGAAGTCATTTTCTGTTTCTGAGCTCACATCAAAAATAAAAAATCTACTTGAGCCAGAATTTTCAGCAGTATCGGTTAAAGGTGAAATATCAAATTTTAAGCATCATACTTCTGGTCATATGTATTTCACACTAAAAGATAAAACTGCAGAACTTCGATGTGTGATGTTTAGAGGAATGAATCGAAATATTCAATTTAAGCCTGAAGATGGGATGGATGTTTTACTCCAAGGTAAGGTTACCGTATACGAGATGAGGGGTCAATATCAATTAATCGTGGAAACTATGGAGCCCGCAGGGATTGGCACATTATTTCTTGCATTTGAAGCATTAAAAAAACAACTTCAAAGTGAAGGGCTTTTTGAACTATCTATTAAAAAACCTCTTCCTAAATATCCAAGAAAGATTGGTATTGTTACTTCGCAATCAGGGGCGGCAATAAGTGACATGGTAAATATTTTTCAAAGGCGCGCACCTTATATTGAATTGATGTTACGTCCTGCAGTGGTACAAGGAGAAGAAGCTGCTAGAGATATAGTGAATGGAATTAAACAATTAGATAGAATAAAATCAATTGATATAATTATAATAGGGCGCGGAGGAGGTTCAATCGAAGACCTATGGCCCTTTAATGACGAATTATTAGCAAGAGCAATAAGTCGTTGTAAAACTCCTATAATATCTGCAGTTGGGCATGAGACTGATGTTACAATTAGCGATATGGTATCTGATGTAAGAGCTCCAACTCCATCTGCAGCAGCAGAAATTGCTGCGCCAAGTTTTTCTGAGTTAAACAAAATTATTTCTAAAAATTTAGATCAACTTTATAATCTTATTGATTTGCAATTAAAACTTCAATGGCAGTCTTTAGATCGTTTATCAGATCGTCACGAATTCCAGCGACCTAATACAATTATAGAACGACACCGTGAAGTAGAAAAAAAACTTGGTCACAGACTGTCATTATCCCTAAAACATATAATTTCAATTAAAAAGACTAATATTGAAGGATTGGTAAAAGAAATTAATGCTCTTAATCCCGTTCATGTCCTTGAAAGAGGCTATAGTATTGCATTTAAAAGAGAAGGGCAAATTGTTAGAAAAGAAGATGATTTAAAAGTTGGAGAGTCTTTTGTTCTAAAGA
>CAYRYZ010000123.1:0-1729 GCA_964428745.1 uncultured bacterium
TCGTATTTTTTTCGCTTTGATCTATAATGGATATGTTGACTTTTCCTTTTTGGGGCATCCAGAAACTTATGGGCAATTTGCTAATTGTTGACTGATCCATATCTCTACTGGTATCCATCTGTTTGGGATATTTGGAATGAGGTATATCAAACAAATGATATCCATTTTTTTCATTGGTATTTAATTGGAATGCCTGGTGGATTGGATTGAGACTTAAATAATAGATGCCCCTGCCATGCGTACCCGCTACCAATTCATTTTCCCTTTTTTGTATGTCCAAATCGGCAACACTAACAGCTGGCATGTTATCGCCCAAAAGATTCCAGGTCTTGCCACGATTTACTGATATGTAAACACCCCTATAGCATCCAGCGTATAAAATATTTTCATAAACAGGATCTTCTTGAATTACATTGGCTGGATCGTTCGGCAAATCTGCTGAGATTGAGTTCCATGTCTTTCCATAATTCTCAGATACAAACATATAATTATTTAAATCATCATAATTGATACCTGTCATTGTCAGATAAACTCGAGATTTTTTGAAGTTGGATGGCTCGATACTGCGAATATATGCATTGGGCAATCCCTTAGAAAATTCTTTCCAGGACTTTCCACCATTTTTGCTGGTCCAAAAAGCACCATGATCTGTACCCACATATAATAGACCGGGTTGTAGTTCTGACTCGGCTATAGCTCCAGCTGCCCATGAATTTTTTTCAGGTTTTGATGATTCTGCAATATTGCCGCTGATTATTTGCCAACTGTCCCCGCGATCGCTGGATTTGATAACATGGTTTGCACCGTGGTATAATGTATTTGAATTGTGGGGAGAAATAAAATAAGGAGATACAAAATTGTACCTTAGATTATTTTCTTTGGATGTTTTTTTATGGCTGGGACCAATTGTAATTGATGTATCTGCCACCATATCTTTTCGTAGCCCGTCACCATGCTGGCGACTGAAATAAACTGTATTGGGATCATCTGGATCTACTTGTGTCACACACCCATCCCCGCCACTCCATGGATCAATCCATAGATATTTCCATGCATCATGTTTATACGGATTCCATTCCTTTGCTGGCCCATAGACTGTAGCGTTATCCTGAACACCACCGTAAATATTATAAGGCTTCTGATCATCCAAAGTGATATCATAGAATTCACCTGTGGGTATATTATTAAGGTGCAGCCAGTTTGCACCCTTATCATAACTCACATATAAACCACCATCGTTGCCCAATGCTAAATGATTTGGATTGAAAGGATTGATCCATAATTCACAGTGATCCAAATGAAGTGTTTGAGCTGGGCTGGGCTGCAGATGTTGTATATTGCCCCTGACAGTACTAAATGTTTGACCTCCATCAATGCTGTGCGCCATGCGCACGCCAAGCGAGTAAATCTCCTCATCATTATTAGGGTTTACATAAATATCTGCAAAATACCACCCTATGTTATTCCCAGGGAAAATACGCAGTGTATCATTATGAGATCTTTTCCATGTAACCCCCCCGTTCATTGATTGATAAACCTCAGCAGAATTCCCTTCTATCTCATTTCTATTATCTATCAACGCATAAACTTTTTGTGAATTTTGATAAGAAACAGCTAGGCCAATCCGCCCAATTTTTGGTTTGTCCGGCAAACCATTTTTCGATCTTTTCCAACTTGATCCACCATCTGAACTGTAATAAATACCGCTATTAGGACCATAAACACTTTC
>CAYRYZ010000124.1:0-1728 GCA_964428745.1 uncultured bacterium
ATAGTGTGTACGGCGCGTTAGGGCACCCTCATTATTTTTCAATTGATCATCCCAACAAGAAAAACTGTAGTGAGACTAGTGCTATGAGCGATATTTCAGTTAAGACAGTCTTAGAGGCAGTAAACAAAGCTTTGAATGATTAGTAGTTTAGAAGATATATTAAGGCTTTTTAAACCCTATTTGTACTATATAAATAAAAGTTGAAATAAGTTTATAATGTGAAGCAATATGTTAGAAGTGCTAATAGATGTGACATATTATTAAAGTTAAGGGGATGTTTTGAAATTAAATATTGGGTGTGGAAATAAAAGAGTTGAGGGGTATCTAGGAGTTGATAAGTTTAAATGTGACGCAGCAGATTATATTTGTGATATAGAAAATGAAAAATTACCTTTTGAAGATAATACAATTACAGCGATAATTTTAGATAATGCTATAGAACATTTTTATGATATACCTAAAGTTATTAATGAGTTAGTTCGTGTCTCTAGAAAAGGCACAATTATCAAGATTATTACTCCGCATTTCAGTTCATTATCCTCATGGATTGACCCAACTCATACTCACCATCTCTCATATTTTTCATTTGATCATTTTGAAAAAAGTAGTAACCCGCAGAACTATTTGGGGCAAGGGGTTAAAATTAAACATAAAAAGTTATCGTTTGGTGGGGGAGTATTGGGTTTAACAGCTAGACTAATTTTTAAAATAAGCCCAAGGAGGTATGAGCAAAAATACTGTTTTATTTTTCGAGCAAGTACCTTAACTTTTGATATTGAGGTTCTTTAACTACATAATTCTCTTAAACATACCGTTTATCCTTTAAATCAACTATATATCTCGCATATTAAAAAATGACAATTAAATATCAAATACTATTTAGAGCATGCGATAAGATTGAGTCAGTTCATAAAGATAAAAGGCCATTTGGTTTAAATAAGTTTGAAACTATAAAAGTTTCTTTTTATAGTTTGTATCAGTCATTGCAAGACTTTACATATCAATTCACAATTATTGGTGACGATCTTTCAAAAGAGTTGCGAGATTTCTTCAGACAATTTAATGATGTAATTGTTGATAATTGTGAATTAGGAGATGCTGCTAAATCTCTCCAAAAACAAATAGATTTAGCTATAGAGAAGCCTAGCGATGATTGGGTTTATATGTGTGAAGATGATTATTTACATGCACCCCAGGCATTTAAATATATTTCAGAGTTTATTGAAAATAAAAAAAACTATCTAAAAACATCCACTAAAAAGAAAAATTTTATGAATAGGTTAATTGGGGATTTATCAAAAATCCCACTAATTATCCATACTCCAGACTATCCTGATCGATATATGCCACCATGGAGGAGACTTTCTTTCATTTTTTTGTCAAAGTATTGTCATTGGCGTCAAATTACAAACACAACACATACTATTCTACTCAAGTCTAGAACTATTAAGCAATTTGAAAAACATATCAAATCGTCTTCGATTGGACCAAGTGATTCAATATTAAGTGAAAAAGTATATGGACGTATCTTTTTTAAAAATAAAGCCCTCTGTGTTTCCCCAGTTAAAGGTCTATCTACTCACATGACAGAAGGTGTAATGACTCCACTAATTGATTGGGAGTTGATGTGTAAAGAATACATTGATGAGATGAAGAATAAAGGTATTTGGTAATGATTAATTATTATCTAAAGTATAAGATGAAAAAAATAACTTCATCCCCACCAGA
>CAYRYZ010000125.1:0-1711 GCA_964428745.1 uncultured bacterium
GTTAATATTTAGTAAACATTTTTGTCTTTTTCCCAAACAACAGGATACTGTTTACTGTCAAGACGATTTCCATTTTCCAAATCAGGATTTCTTAGATCTTTGTGTGATCCCTTATCTGTAGAATAAACAACATCATTCCCTGTATATCTAACGGCATATCCTCTTCTTCTACGATTCTTGCTGATATTCCCAGTTGATCCATGAACCACAAGAGCATGAAAAGCTAAAAGATCACCCGGATTCATGTCAAAAGAAATAATGTCGTATTTATCACGATTTGATTCTATGTCGGGAATCTTTTCAAATTCAGGGTTTTGCTCGTATGCTTTACTCGCACCAGGTGCAAAATGCTCAGGTTGATACCATTTCCCCCATTTGTGTGATTTACTAATAAATTCCATCGGTCCATTATTTTTTGATATTGGATCTAATGATGTCCAGAAAGATATAACAGGCCAGCCACGAATCGGCCAGTAAGGTTGATCATTATGCCATCTGATACAATTTTTTGTTTCGGGTTCCTTTACAAATAATTGATCGTAAAACAAATTTATTTTATTTGAATTTAATAACTGTGCGGCAAGATAAGGTAATGGAGATTTTGTGCAATAATCTTTTAGCCCTTGATAATGCTCCCAAATTCTCATGTTCCCGTGGAAGTTCCCTTTGCCATCTTCAGTTTTGTATGCATGAAAAAAAGGACCAGGTTTTTTGATATCTTCCTCAATTGCATCATGCAGTATTCTTTGCCACTTGTTATCGATCATGTTTTTGAGGAGAACGACTCCGTTCTTTTCAAAAATCGAAATATTTTCACTGTTTAATATAAAATCATTGTTCATAACTTTTTGAAATACCAGGTGAACGGCCAAGTTTCATAGTTTTACTTTTAGTCTTAAAGAGGAACTAATACGTTTCATCATTCTTTCTATTTTTCAAATTCTAGTTTTAGTAGCTGGATTAATTATGATTTTAATAAAATTATATATATTAAATTAAAAATGAATTTTATTAAGCAATTACAATAATCAAAAATAAATGATCTTCACTTTAGCTTTATCTCCCTGACATGAGTTATCTTGGTAACTCGCAGTGTTCTCTTAAGAAGAGTCTTTCAAGGTAGAGATTGATTGACTTATAATCTTTAACTAACTCCATTCTTCTAGCCCAGTTTAACGTATATCCAATGATTATGTCAGTAACAGTAAATCGGTTCTCAACAAAGTAGTCATTGTTCGCTAAATATTGATCTATGGAAGACGCTCCCTTTTTAAACATCTTTGCATTTTGAGGAATACAATCCGGAATACGTTCATCCTCTGGTAATACGAATGTATTCACTGCAGTACTCCATAGCCATGCTTCAAGTTCAGTGAAATTAAAAAGTACCCATTGATTATGAAGTGCCCTAGACCAAGTTCCAGTTTTTGCAATTAAATTAACTTCTTTCGCTTGATCTGCAATGTAATCACATATTGCTGAAGATTCAAAAAGTGGCCTTCCATCAATTAAAGCTGCAGGCATCTTCCCAAGAGGATGTATCTTTTTAAGTTCATTGCTTCTTAATAAGGATCTATCATCAATTGATTTATACTCAAGACCTGTTTCCTTTAATGTCCATCTGCACCTGAGGGATCTTGAGGTTCCCATTTCATAAAGAGTAATATCCATAATCGAATTAATTAGTTATGATTCTGATTGAAAAGTTTAA
>CAYRYZ010000126.1:0-1704 GCA_964428745.1 uncultured bacterium
CGTTCTTTTTCTAATTCAATTATTGATTGATTAATAATATTAAACTTTTCAATTGCACTAATCCCATCCCAACGCATCGCTGCATGTGTTGCTTGACCTGGGATTGTTAATCTAAACGTTAATGCACCAGACTGAATAGGGCATAATTTCAAAGATGTTGGTTCAAGTATAACAGCAGCATCTCCTTTGTAACCTTTCACAATATTTGTAAGAGTTCCGCAACCTCCAGACTCTTCACCAACAACTGATTGTATCATTACATTTCCATTAGGCTCAAACCCTATAGTTTTTAAAACTTGAACAGCTAAGATACCTGAAGCCAATCCGGCTTTCATATCGCATGAGCCTCTTCCATATATACGATCATCTTTAATTTTTCCTGACCACGGTGAATCATCCCATAATGTTTTTGATCCAGTTGGGACTACATCAACATGTCCATTTAAGATGAGTGATTTTCCTTTCATATTTTTATTCCAATTGCCTATTACATTTATTCTTGAATCAGGTGAAAAACCATCATCAGAAAATGCAGGATGGTCTTTAATAGAATCAAAATTTACAGGAATGATTTCCGCCTTTAATTGAAGACTCTTAAGTTTATTAAATATTATTTTCTGCACATCTTTTTCATCATTAGCTAAGCTCGGTGATTGCACAAGGGTTTGAATAAATAATATTATTTCTTCCCGCATATCATTAACAGTTGAATTAATAATTGAGCTATAATTATTCATTTTTATTCCAATAATAATAAAAAGGTAACCCTGCCAAGATTAGTAGTGTTCCAATTCCTGCATCTCTAGGTGCTTCCATAATGGTGTTAATAGTAAGAAAAATAGCGAATAAAATAAAAATGATAGGTATCCATGGATATAAAGGTGTTTTGTAAGGTCTTTTAAGTTCAGGCTTTTTAACTCTGAGTATAATTACTGCACCAGCAGACATTCCGTAAAATATCCAGGATGCAAAAATAATATAAGTTATTAATTGATTAAACGTGCCTGTAAATGTCAGTATACAGGCCCAAACACATTGAATAATTAATGCATTTGAGGGAGACTTATATTTTGGATGAATTGATGCTGCCTGCTTAAAAAATAATTTATTTTTTGCCATAGCGTAATTTATACGGGCACTTGTAAGTATAAAGCCATTATTTGCTCCTATTAAAGAAATCAAAATAATGATGGTAATGATAGCCCCCCCCTTATTGCCTAGAAATATTGAAGCTGCATCAGACATAACTAATTCAGATCCTATCATCTTATCAAAGCCAAGTGCAAAAACTAAAACATAGTTAAGAGCTAAGTAGACAGATACGATAATTATCATACAATAAATAATAGATAAGGGAATATTTCGACCGGGGTTTTTTACTTCACCAGCAACATAAGTAATAAATATCCAGCCATCAAATGTCCAAAGTACAGCCACCATTGCTAGTCCTAATGGACCTACAAGTGAAGAAAAAGATTGATCGTTGAAGAATGGTAATAAGTTTTGTGTTGAACCACCATCAAGAAACAAGCCAAGTAAAATGACTATTATAATAGAAGCAATTTTTGTGAATGTAAACCAATTTTGAAAGCGTGCACCAGATTTGACATCTATGACATTAATTGTCGTTAATATTATAATAGAAACAATAGCGATACTTTTTATATCAAAACTACTTAGTGAGGTGAAAAAACTTAAATATTC
>CAYRYZ010000127.1:0-1700 GCA_964428745.1 uncultured bacterium
AAGTCAAAGCGCAGTGTGGTGGTTGGATTAAAGGGGTTAGGGTAGTTTTCATGCAAAGCAAACTCAACCGGCACTCCTTCTCCTACTGTTGATAGGTATTCATAGCGATTTACAAATAATACCCTATCGTCTCCTGTGACATCTACCGTATCAATACCATCGGTTGCTTTTATGCTGAATCTTACAGTGGCTGCATTAATCGGCTGACCTTCAAATACATGCTCCAATATTTCTTCATAGATGAGCTGGAATGTTGTGTCTGTAATCTCCTCTACTTCTTCCGTTAGATACAAACCTATCTTTGCATAGATAAGATAATTAATGGTTTCACCATCAACATCAGTGCTGGCATCCCATTGAAGAGTATAAGCGTCAGCAAGATTTGATTTAGTGATATTAATAGTATCTAAAGCACTACTCACCCAATCAAAAGCCGTGGGAGCATCCTGCACTGGAGTTACAGTTAACTTAAATGATGTTGAATCCTTTGAAGTACCATCTGAAGCATAAGCTTTGATATTCGCAACGCCATGCCAGTTCGCATTTGGTGTTAATGTAAGTATTGAGTCAGAAATAGAAGCTGTAACAGCACTTGTATCTGAAATTGAGGAGAATGTAATTACGTCATTATCTGCACTATCTGCATTGATTGCTTCCAGCGTAACAGTAATTGACGAATCTTCATATATAGACAAATCTGACAATACTGTTAATACTGGAGGAGCATTTTGGGGTGTACCCCACTTGTTTTCAAACGCTCCCATATCTGGATTGGAGCCAGCTGGGTTTGGTCTTGGGTTTCCTTCGATGTCAGTTGTAGGGGCTCCAGTAGCTGTACCTGCACCAATTGCTGGAGACCAATCTTTTAAATGATAATCTCCTTTTATACCACCGGTTGTATCAACATTGACAAAAAATGGATTTACATCAAGATTACCTTCTCCTGAATATCCGCCCTGAATTAATGAATTATCAACATTAAGAGTTACAGTACCATTAAGTTGACTAATTAAAATATCATCCCAAATAATTGTGTTAGTAACATGTAAAGTACTTGCACCATCTAAAAAAATATCACTGTTATCCAAACTATAATTATTTACAAACGTACAATTTACTATGTTAACAGGGAGAGTTGTATTTCCGTTAAAAATACTAAGTGCACCTCCACTTTCACTTGAATTTTCAGCAAAAAGAACATTCTTCATTGTACCATCATAACCGTCTGCAGAAATACCGCCACCAATACCAGCCATCCACTTTCCTGAAGGGTCCGGATAAATAGCTTGGTTGTTACGAATGATACAATTTTCAATATTTGGTGAAGCCGAATTATATAATCTTATACCAGCTCCATTTAGGGCTGTATTATTTTCAATAATTAAATCTCTTAGTAATGGTTTAACCTTAACTCCTGCGCCATTTATTTCTATACCTCCACCCCAGGGGCCCCCTTCATCAACAGTTCCTTTTCCATTAGTTATAGTAAAACCAGACAATACAGTTTTATTATGATTATGATATCTATGAAACTTCACAACGGTACCTTTTTGGTCACCATCAATTATAGTGGTCTCTCTATTTTTTCCAATTATCGATATATCATTAAAATTTAATTTGATATTTTCCTTATAAGTACCTGCTGCGACTAATACAGTATCACTATCTGTAGCGGCATTAATACCTGTTTGAATGGTGGC
>CAYRYZ010000128.1:0-1530 GCA_964428745.1 uncultured bacterium
TTCGAAATAATTCGTCTGACTCTTGAGGAGTCAATACACCTGTTGGTTCATCAAGGATTAGAACTTTTGCACCCTTATAAAGCCCTTTTAATATTTCAACTCGTTGTTGCATACCAACTGAGAGTGATTCAACAGGGACATCTAATTCCACTTCTAATCCATACTCTTTAGCAAGTCTTGTTAATTCAATTCGAGCCTTGCTTAGGCTTTCAGATATTAAAGCTCCACCTTCGCTACCTAGTATGACATTTTCTAGAACGGTGAAATTATCGACAAACATAAAGTGTTGATGAACCATACCGATTCCGGCTTCAATTGATTGTTTGGAACTTGTGGCTCTAAACTCTTTATCAAAAACTTTAATTTGGCCAGAATCTGACTGATAAAAACCATACAAAATACTCATCAAGGTCGACTTACCTGCGCCATTTTCGCCGACAATACCATGTATAGTTCCGGTTTTAACGCTAAGGCTGACTTTGTCATTTGCATGAACGGCACCGAAATGCTTATCAACATCAGTTAGCTCAATAGCAATGTTTGACTTAGCCATAGATATTTTTAACCAAGAAATATAAATTTATTATAGTTTAAAAAAAACATCCGGCCTAAGGACCGGATGTTTTAAAGGATAAAAACTGCTAATTATAGAGGGCAGGTATTATCGCTCGTATAGTCATGAACTACTATATCACCAGCAATAATGGCATCTCTTGCAGCTTCAACAGCGGCAACCATCTCAGCAGAAACTAAGTCAGCATTGTGCTCATCCATAGCATAACCAACTCCATTTTCAGCAAGACCTAAAACTCTCATTGTTGGATCCCAATTGCCATTCATCGCGGTTTCATAACTATGATAAGCAGCATCTCCCACTAATTTATACATGGAAGTAAGCATTGTTCCTGGCTGCATGTAGTTTTGGTTGTCATCAACACCGATAGCCAACACGCCCATATCGGCAGCAGTTTGGTATACACCAATACCAGTTCCACCAGCAGCAGCATATACTACATCTGCGCCAGCCTCAATTTGACTACGTGTTAGCTCGCCACCTTTAGATGGGTTGCCAAAAGCTGCAGGAGTTGAACCAGTCATGTTAGCCAAAACATTCACAGAACTATCTTGATATGCTACACCTTGCTTATAGCCGCACTCAAAGCGACTAATGAGTGGAATGTCCATTCCACCAACAAAGCCTACAGTGCCAGACTCTGAAGCCATTGCAGCCATCATACCAACTAAGAAAGATCCTTCATGTTCTTTATAAAGAACCATTTGTACATTTGGCGCCATAACCCAGCCATCAATTAGCGTAAATTGAGTATCTGGATATGCCTCAGAAGCAGCAGCAATGGCATTAGACATGCCAAAACCTACAGCAACAATTGGCGCATAGCCACGCTGTGCAAGTTTTTTAAGGCTTTGCTCAACCTGAGCAGCATTTGTTGGTTCAAGCTCAGTAACTGCGATACCAGTATCATTCATGAATTTTGTAACTCCATTGAAAACTGACTCATTGAAAGACTT
>CAYRYZ010000129.1:0-1528 GCA_964428745.1 uncultured bacterium
AATAAGAAATTTTTTCATATATAAAAGTACAAAATGATAAAAAGATTTGCTCTAACCTTTAATTGGCTTCAAATTTATAAATAATTATCAAGTACAAATTTTAATGAGCGACGATATATCAATAGAAAATTATGAAGTTGTAAATAATTTATTACTGGTGACTTTTACAGATAGCACTGAAGCAGTTATAAATATTAAACAATTAAGACAAAGATGTCCATGTGCTTCATGTGAAGGTGAAAAAGATGCTCTAGGTAATCTTTATAAGGGTCCAGAACAAAAATTAAATGATAACAGTTTTATAATCAGCGGTCTTCAGCCAGTAGGATATTACGGCATACGCCCTTTTTGGAAGGATGGCCACAACACTGGTATCTTCACAATACAATTACTTAAACAGATCTCAAATTAATCTCTATGTTTGATATTGTTATAATTGGCGCTGGTGTAATAGGACTCGCTATTGCTAAAGCAATTGGTAATAATGGAAATAAATCTGTACTAGTAATTGAAAAAGAGGAAACCTTTGGTAGAGGAATATCAAGTCGTAATAGCGAAGTGATTCATTCTGGGATATACTATGAGCCAAATTCACTAAAAGCAAAATACTGTACTGAAGGTCGTGATATGTTATACAGTTATTGCAATGAAAACCATGTGTGGATCAATCCATGTGGAAAAATAATTGTTGGAGCTGATCATCAAAAAGGTGACCTTGAAAATTTATTCAACAACGGGAAAATGAATGGTATTCCTGATCTTAAAATCATTAATAAAAAAGAAATTGATAGACTTGAATCAAATATTGATGCTGATATTGGGCTATATATTGGGTGTACCGGTATTTTATCAGCGCATGAACTTATGTTAGCCTACTATCGAGAATCTCAGCTCAATAATCATGATTATTTATTTAAATCAAAACTTGTGGGAGTAAAACAAATTGATAGTGGTTATGAGCTTGATATCAAAAATGCAGTGGGAGAAATAGAAAATGTTAATTGTGAATGGGTAATTAATTCTGCTGGGTTAGAAAGTGATGTTATTGCAGAACTTATAGGTAATGATTTCCCTAAATTAAAATACTCAAAAGGTTGTTATTTCAAACTATCATCAAAATGGCGATCAGCATTTAAGCGATTAATTTATCCTCTACCTGATAAAAACCATGGCACACTTGGGATTCACTTAAGTTTTGATCAAACCAATTCTGTAAAGCTAGGTCCAAGTGCACACTGGCTAGAAAATAGAAAAGAAGATTATGATATTGATAATGGATTAATTGATCAATTTTATAATGAAGGGAAATTATATATAAAAAATCTTGAAAAAAGTGATTTAACTCCTGACTATTCAGGTATTCGGCCAAAAATATATATTGATAGTAATCCTATGCCTGATTTTTATATTGAGCATGAAGAAGCAAAAGGATTCCCAGGCTGGATCAATCTGATTGGTATTGAATCACCTGGCCTTACAGCTTCAATGGCAATTGGTAATCAAATCGCAGAAATGATTAATTAAATCC
>CAYRYZ010000130.1:0-1488 GCA_964428745.1 uncultured bacterium
GCTCTTCTCTCTGGTATTGACCCAGATAAGGTGGTTCAAATAACCTGGTTACTGGTCGCAGCTCTTACTACAATAGCTGGCGCACTTTATGGGCTTGATAAAGGCTTTGCACCGCAACAATATCATTTATTGCTTTTACCAATTTTTGCCTCGGTCATCGTAGGCGGTATTGGGTCACCATTGGGGGCAATAGCGGGTGCCTTTTTAGTCTCATTTTCTGAGGTACTGCTTACTTACGCCTATAAGAAGTTTTTAATATATTTGTTGCCACTTTCTATGCATCCTAAGTCCTTGGTTCAGCTTATTGGAACTGAGTATAAATATGCAATATCTTTTGTTATTTTGGTAACTGTTCTCTTAATTAGGCCTACAGGATTATTTAAAGGCAAGGTGATAGTCGGTGAGTAATTTTAATAATGTATGGCAGTCTTATAAAACAATAATTAGTTTTACAATTATGGGCTTGGTGCTTCTATTTGTTGGGTTAAACCAATCATGGGCATTGGTACTTGGCATTATTAACTTATCTTTGATTTCAGCTATTATGGCTCTGGGCGTAAATATTCAATGGGGTTATGCAGGTCTTTTTAATGTTGGAATCATGGGTTTTGCTGCTCTAGGTGGCGTCAGTGTAGTTTTGATATCTCAGCAGCCTGTTACCGAAGCTATTGATGCGGGTGGTTTAAAAATGTTATTTGCCCTAGCTCTTGGTGCTATAACTATTGTCACTGGAGTAGTGCTTAATAAGAAAGGCTTTAATAAATGGCTGATAGCAACAATTGTGGTTATTGGTTATCTATTTACGAGGCATTATTTTTCTGAAGCTGCAGATGTAATTGAAAAAGTAGATCCAGCAATTACAGGCTATTTGGGTGGATTTGGTTTTCCAATTGCTTTTTCATGGATAGTTGGTGGCTTGGCTGCTGCAGGAGCTGCTTGGTGGATTGGAAAGATTACTTTAAGTTTAAGGACTGATTATCTTGCAATTGCAACCTTGGGTATTTCTGAAATTATTCTTTATGTTGTTAAAAATGAAGACTGGTTTGTTCGTGGTGTTAAGAATGTTGCTGGACTTCCTAGACCTGTTCCTTATGAGGTTGACATGCAAAAGTCTGAATGGCTACAAAATATTGTTGCCTGGATTTATAGTTCAGACTTAGAATTATTGGCTCAATCAGAACAAGTTGCTCAGTTAAGTGAGTATGTTAGAGGGGCGTCAGTAATTTTTGTTAAGCTTTGTTATTCAGGCTTATTTATTTTAATTTTAGTAGCTTTGATTATGCTTTCCAATCTTGCTTTAAACTCTCCATGGGGCAGAAAAGTAAGAGCAATTCGAGACAATGAAGTGGCGGCCTCTGCGATGGGCAAAAACATCACTCGTCAACATCTACAAATTTTTGTAATAGGATCTGCTATAGTTGGTGTTGCTGGTGCTTTATTGGTGACTTATGACGGAATATTCATTCCCACTGCTTACGTGCCCCTCAG
>CAYRYZ010000131.1:0-1483 GCA_964428745.1 uncultured bacterium
CCAGAGGCGTTTCATTTATTTAGAATTTGATATATAATGGTAAAGATATAAATGTCCAAAACCTACATACCAAATATCTTTTCTATTGCTTATATATTCCAAATGGCTCGAAGTAAAATCTTTATCCCACTCAAGAATATTTGGATGAGTGATTAAATGATAGATACCTTTTGAGTCTATAGCATTATCAAATGCAGCATTCAGCTCATTAATATCAGTTGACCCCCAATAGGAAGAATTTCCTACTTCAATTGAAGCATTTACTGGATTAAATTTATTTAAATTACTGTCCCAATCAGAAAAATATATATTATTATAATAAAACAATCTTGATACAAGATATTTAGCATTGCTGGTCATGGTATCAATAGCCTCACTGTATTCTCCATAAGGTGCAACCCATGCATATACGTACTCTTTTGAGCCTGAACGATTTAAATTTATTAGGTTCAAATTATTTATAATATCCTGTTTGCTACCTAGAACTTCGCCTTCTAAATCAGCATAGGGGACATTTGGGTGAGTCCTAGAGTGTGAGACTACTTCAATCAAGCCATCATCGAGTTGGCCTTGAATATCATTCCATGTGCTTTGATTATCTATCCAACGTGTAATTATTGCGACAGAATACCATAAATTATAACTCCGAAAATTTTGACAAGCCTGGATGAATTTTTCATTACTATAATCAGCCCAATCATCAGCTGTTATAGTCACAGCAGCTTCTCTATTATCGTAATATTTACTGATACGTTTGAACGATATGTGAATGTTTTCGTTAATGTTGTTATCTATTTTAATGTAAATAGTGTCAGAAAGAATTGAAAATCCAACTGATACATATGCAATATTTTCATCGTAGTTAAACCTTACGGCCTCTATTCCATTAAAAAAATCATTTGATGTCTTTTTATCAATTAAAAACCAATCTTGTGAAGCATTGTATTTTCCGTAAACATTTAAATTTTCTGAATCTTGGGGTATTTCAAACTCATATGTCACGGGATATTTTAGACCGTAATCAATATGGGCTAAACTATCCGTAATGATTATGGTCTGATTTATATTATGTTCAACTGTAATTATTTGTCCAATACTAATTGAGACTGAATCACTTTCAACAATATTTTTGATTTCTTCCTTGTCTTCGCTCCCAAAATCAGCACAAGACTGTAAGACTGTAATCAAGGGAACAAATAGCAATATGACCCAAAGGCGATTCATTAAACTTGTTTCCAAAATGTCATTATAGGTTTTATTGCAGCCAATAATGCAATAATTAAATACCAATACCAGTCTAAATAGAGTATTGGTGACCAAAGTTTAGCAATCATCAGTCCAAAAGCCAGACCAACTAATCCCATTAACCTAATGTCAATATATGGAAATGAAAATTTCCATATTCTTATTATTAAACTCTTTTTCATATGAGCCAGAGGCGTTTCATTTAATAGGAAACAATGTTAATATCGTTTCTGAGTTA
>CAYRYZ010000132.1:0-1472 GCA_964428745.1 uncultured bacterium
TCGGATCCAATTGCGGTATTCCCTCCCCCCGTAGTGTTTGCTCCTAATGAACCATATCCAACTGCAACATTTTCATCTCCAGTGGTATTCGCATCTAAAGAATAATTACCGATAGCAACATTGTATTCACCACCTGCAATGGCGCCACCCAAGGCAGAAACACCAATTGCGAGATTATCATTTTCTGTATCAGCCGCGTCATATGCTGCAAGACCAATTGCAATGTTTCTATCGCCAGTTGTATTTGCCATAAGCGATGCCCATCCGGCTGCGGTATTACTAGAACCGGTAGTGTTTTCCTCAAGGGATGCATAGCCAACTGCCGTATTATTTGATGCTGTAGTGCTTTTGCTAAGAGCCCCCTTTCCAATTGCCGTATTCATACCACCGGTAGTGTTGGAATTAAGGGATGAATAACCAATCCCAGTATTATAAGCGCCTGTTGTATTTGCAGCTAAGGCTCCGCCTCCGTATCCCGCGTTTTCTGAACCTGTTGTATTTGTAGCTAAAGTATAGTGGCCAACTGCCGTATTATTTGCTGCTGTAGTATTAGCTGCAAGAGCATAACGGCCTAATGCTGTGTTATAACTTCCTGTTGTGTTTGAGGCAATAGCTGCACTGCCAACAGCAGTGTTGTATTCCCCTGTAGTATTATAAAGAAGTGAACTACTTCCCACAGCAGTATTTTCTGTGGCAGTTGTATTCGCAGCAAGTGCCCCATAGCCAACTGCCGTATTGTTAGATGCTGTAGTATTATTTACAAGGGCCCAGTATCCCATAGCGGTATTGTTAGCTCCTGTAGTGTTCAAAGCAAAAGATTGATATCCCATAGCTGTATTTTTATCTCCGGTAGTGTTTGAAGCAACTGACTGAAATCCTACCGCGGTATTATAGCTGGCAGTAGTATTATTTGATAACGCATCTAGGCCTACTGCAACATTGTTCCAGCCAGTAGTATTAGTATCCAGGGCCCAGTTACCAATAGCAGTATTATTAGAACCTGTAGTATTGTCTGCCATCGCACTATCTCCAATAGCAACATTGTCAACTCCGGTTGTATTTTTTGTTAAAGCATCCGTACCCACAGCAATATTATTCCTACCGGTTGTATTTGCTGTTAAAGCATCTCGACCTACTGCAACGTTATCATCGCCGGTAGTATTGGCTTTTAATCCTGCATAACCAACAGCAACATTATTCTCTCCACTTGTAGTGTACCTTAAAGTATTTGAACCAAGTGCAGTGTTTGCCTTACCCGTGGTAAGTGACCCTAACGCATCATAACCCAATGCACTATTATCAATCCCTGATGTAATAGCAGTTAGAGCAGTCACACCTAAGGCTGTATTGTATTGAGCTGCGTTAGTTGTACTAGATGGATCATTCCCAACATATATGGAGTTAGTTTCAACTAATGCATCTGTAAGACCATTTAAAGACGAAGCACCACTAGAAGAATTCGATGATAGTCC
>CAYRYZ010000133.1:0-1423 GCA_964428745.1 uncultured bacterium
GTTCATTGGCATATATCTGTAAACTTCTAAACTTTGGATGTATTGTTGTAACAAACACAAAATGCAGTGAAGAGAAGATTAAGGCATGTCGAGATTATGGTGCGGAGGTCATAATAGGCGATTCCGAAGCGCAACCAGATTCTGATGAACATTATCAAAATATTGCGGTGAATTTAGCCAAATCTAATCCTAATTATTTCGATTTAAATCAATATGGAAATGAGAGCAATACAGAAACTTATTTTCAAACTTTAGGTCCTGAAATTTGGAAACAAACAGAAGGTAAAATAACACATTTTGTTACAGGTGGGAGTACCTGTGGAACAATAACGGGTGCAGGAGGCTTTCTCAAGGAAAAGAACAAGGAAATTACGTTAGTTTTAGCAGATCCAATCGGTTCTAGCATCTCCGGTTTTGTAATGGGTAGAGAGGTTGTCTCAGAACTTGGAAGTTATGTAATTGAGGGTGTAGGAAAAGATAGCGTTCCTAAATTGTTAGATCGAACAATAATAGACTCCGTAATTGGTATAAGCGACCAAGAGGCAATTGATATGTGCCATAAGCTAAATTCTGAAGAAGGACTACATCTTGGAGGAAGCTCAGGGCTAAATGTTTCTGCAGCAGTAAGACTAGCTTCCAAGTTATCTCCCGAATCTAACCCTATAATCGTGACAATAGGTTGTGATTCAGGTGAGAAGTACGAAAGTAAAATTTACAATGATGTTTGGCTTAGAGAAAATAATTTTTTGTAAAGGAATTATTCGAAATAAATTTGGTCAAAATATCTCAATGAAGTGAATTCTTTTCTTACCTCATCAGAATATTTTTCAATTTCATCTTCTGTAATTTCACCTAAAATTAATTTTATCGCCAAGTAAGGAATATTCACTTCTTTAGTAAACATTTGTGTAGAGATTCTAGGATTCAATTCAATCAAATAATCGCCTATAAATTGTACATTTAAAATCCAGTCTAATTTTAATTTTTCTACAATATATTTTGTACTTTCCACAAGTTTTTGGTTAGAAGTTTGTACGAATTTCATTGCTAATCCAGCCCTTTCATCTTCACGTGTTTTTACAGGACAGAGTAGAGTTTTTCCATTCCTTACTAAAGGATCAGTAGTATGTTCCTTTCCTTCTACAAATTCCATAACTAAAAGTTCTGGGAAATCAGGGTCGTTTTTAAAAATTTCTTTGAATTCATTAATAGATATAAAACGATTAATCGGACGTTCATGAAGTAGAGCATGTTTTCGTGAAACATCATCCCTTAGAATTCTAAATCCTCTTGTTCCCTTGGAAATAGGAGGTTTGAAACAAACCGGAGTCTTAGGATAACCTAAGGCTTTGACTGCATCTAAAAAATCAGATAAGCTATTAACAATTCTAAATTTAGGAATTTTAACAGGTCCACCTTCTAA
>CAYRYZ010000134.1:0-1381 GCA_964428745.1 uncultured bacterium
TATCACTACTATCAATAATGTGCTTAATGTGAGAGTCAATAGGTGAATTCGGTATTTGGAGCGAAACAAGTTTTAAAATTATATGCACCAATTTTCTTTGTTCTGTTGTTATCTGATCCTGTATCAATATTGATTTTTCATTGTTTCTGATAAGTATCTTGAAACAGTAGAGACTAAAATATTGTTTTGAAAACTTTTTTATTTCTTTTAAAAGAGGGTTTTTAAAATCATCTTCAATTTTTTTTGTTTTGGCGATTTTTAACATTGCATCTGAGCATGCAATAGAAAGCTCAAGGTTATGTTGACTAAGTTGTGATCTTAATATAGAGACTGAATCAGCCTGCGGGTATGAACTAAAGCATCGTACTATACCTATTGATAGGTTCAACGGCGTTCCATTGTCTCTTAGTTGTCCTTTTAGAGCATTCCCAACGCTCAAATCATCATATAGTCTAAGCACGGTTCTTGCTTTTTGTGCAATTTTTACATTGCCTAAGTTTGAGATAATTGCTGGTAAGTAATATTCGTCTAGGCGGTTTCCTGCTACGTTAAGAGCTGCAATACTGATATTTACTGAACGATGAGACAACAGCTTGTATAATTTGTTTTTAGGTAACAGCTTGCTTGATGTTTTTAGATAATCAAGTGCTAAGGAAGTTGTTTCTTCATTCTTAACATCAAGAAAATCATTTAATACTTTTCTGGCCTTTTTATTATCATTATTGATCCGGAGAATCCCGACAGCGCTAGAGGCCTTAATATGCCCATTATTATGATCAAGATTATCGATCAATTTGCTAAATAAATTTTCCAAGATTTTGTTGTTATTAAGAGGTATCGCCAATGCAGCTATTTCATCTTCACCTTTCGATAGTTTTAGTAGTATTTTTTTATCTATAAAACCTTTTCGATAGCTAGCAAGATTAAGAAGTCGTTTTTGAACCTCAAACGTGCCGTGTTCCACCAGTTTGTTTAGCGTTTTACTCCAATTATGAAGCGGAAGATTTTTTATCAGGTCAATCGCAAATAATTGTTTGTTGATATCATTCTCATTAAGTGCGTTTTCAATCGTACTAACAATATGACTATCGGTTGTGTCGAGGTTTATATTTTCAAGATTTAGGTGCCGATGGTTTATCGCCTTTTCTAGAGTAGAGAGATATTTATTCTTCACACGGAAATTATTCAAAAGCCATAGACCTGTAATTAATACTACTGGCATACTGAGTAGATAAATCTTATCACTAGGTAGTAGGTTTGTGACGATGATAATATATATTATTATTCCTATAATTCCTTCTGCGATAGACTTGATTGAAGAATCAATGAGTGGTTTAGCGCGTCTGGCTTTTTGTTTTTGGATCGGAGTCCACAAAATCTC
>CAYRYZ010000135.1:0-1370 GCA_964428745.1 uncultured bacterium
TTTTCCCTGATAGGTAGAGTATTTTTGTTCTCGTTAATACACACTTTGGTACACATTTTTTCTTTTTAGTCCGTAGTAAAAAATTGGTTTCGGGTGTACCTCTTTTTGATCACCTTAGATTGACTTGCTATCATTTATTTTGACATGCATTTATCCATTGAAGTCCACATTGAGTCTAATAACTCGACCACTATGGACTGTTGGGGAAAGGAGCTAAATGGAGTAAGTAATCAAACTAGTTCAGACAAAATTTACAAAACAGTTAATAAGGGATATCTGCTATAAAACGTGAACACATCTAATCATGAAAATTATTCTGCTTTGATATCTAATTCAAGAAATTTATCAATTGGTCCATGCTCGAATAATTCATATAATTCATCCTCAGAAATTCCATCTTTATCTTTAGATTTTATAGAAATTTCTATACTTTTTCCTGATTTAATAAAAATTGTAAGAGCCTTTTTCATTTTTTCCTTTATATCAGCACTTAAGATTTCTCCAGAATTGTCAATTTCCTGACTAACCATTTGAACCATTTGATCCGGTGTTAAATCCATATTCTTTTGTGCTTCTTTCATTAATATTTCAGTCAAGCCTTCGTTAGAAAAGGAAAATTTTATTAACTTAAAGGTAAGTTTATTAGTAAATTCTTCACTAATAATACTGTCCATATTATTCAACATGTAATTCGCAACATCTTTGGAATATCCACCCTGCACTACTTCAAAAGTAAGTTTGCCGAGTTTGTCAAAACCTATAGAAAAATCTACAGTTGATTCAGAAGTGTTGAAATTACTATTTGCATTAAGTGCAATATTTAATTTTAACTTATCTTCTTTGAGCGGTTCTAACACTTCGGGAGGTAAGTCTAATTCATCTTCTAATAGAGATTTGTCAATTTCAAAACCTGTTAATTTTATCTCTACTGAATTAACTAATTTATCTTCACGACCTAACTTAATATTAAACGAATCTACATGTACTGCATCATACATAGTCGGATCTTTAACTTCTATCCCATTTACTTCAAAAGACCCCAAATCTAATAAATTACCTAAATGCTTGCCTATTGCATTTGAATCACCTCTATCAAAACTTTCAAAAAGTGGTATTAAATCAGAAATTTTATCTACACTAGCGCTTTCTAAAGATATTATTGGACCCCATTCATCTTCCTGAAAAACTAAACCTTCTAATAAAATATTCTCCACGCTACCTGAATTTAGACTAATAGAAAAATGAGATATTTCTGACGGCGTCACCCCTTGATCCTGGTGATTAACTGTAGCATTGAGAACTTCAAAATTTTCAACTAATAAATTACCTAAATGCTTGCCTATTGCATTTGAATCACCTCTATCAAAACT
>CAYRYZ010000136.1:0-1349 GCA_964428745.1 uncultured bacterium
TTTGGTCTTGGGAGAACTTGGGTAGCACAAATAAAGGATTAAATGCATTTTTGTATACAGGATTCACATGGTTGCCTCAACCAGGTCTTCGTTTATTTGGAGAAGTAATAATTGATGATGTCAATTTTCATACCAAAGATGCTTTTTATTTAAATCGATATGGTTATTTACTTGGATTCCAAAAAACTCAATTTCCATTCAATTCATCAAATTTTTGGTTTGAATATTCTAATGTACTAAATCAGGTCTATCAGTCATTTCATCCAACACATATTTATACGCACAAAGGTTACCCAATTGGTCATTATTTAGGTAATGATTTTATTAATACCAGGATACGTTATTCACAAATATTTAAGCAAGGACAGGTTAAAACATTTATTGATTTATCATATTTGATCGATGGTAATAATGGATTAGAAACTCCATTTGATAATCCATGGGAAGATCAAAATGGTGAAATAATTGAAGAATATAAACCTCCTGCGCATCCTACACCACCCACCACTAAAATAGTTGAGGCTGAAATTGGAGCTGAAATAAGTATAGGGTCCTCAACATATATTACAATTTCTTCTCGTTATTATAGATTATCATCCTCAGAAAATTCATCATCTAATTTAGGGTTAGGCTTAAGAATCTGGTCATATTTTAATTTATTAAATATCTAATTGAGTTTATTATTAGAGAAATAGCCATAATTACTGAGGAATTTCGTCCTTCTAAAAAAGGTGGTATTGCGTCATGGTCACATGGTTTGACAGAATATCTAAGTAATCAAGAAGAGCTAAAGGTTAATGTTTTTGTTAAAAAACGTGGCGGTATTTTTCACCCAATCATAAATAATAATTTACCTTATAATATTAATTTAATTGGAGGTAGAGATTGGTCAAAATTCAAAAAATGGTATATAAGACTATCTCTAAGAAAATATCTAAAGTTAAATGAGAATCCTGTAATCATATCATCAAACTGGGAATTATCTGAAGGATTGATTCTATACAAGAAAAAATTCAAATTTTGTTTATTAACTGTTCTACATGGACTCGAAGTAACAAGACTTCAATCAAAAAGATATGCTAAAAGAACAAAGAACTTCGTTAAATCAATTTCAAACTCTGATCACGTTATTTCTGTAAGTAATTATACTAAGAATGAAGCTGAATTAATAAGCGGGTATAAGAAAATTAAAATAATCCCAAATTTTGTTGACACTAATAAATCATTTATAGTAGATAAAAAAAAATCTAGAAAAAAACTTGGTTTTAAAGAATCAGATAAAATTTTACTTACACTATCTCGTTTAGTAAAACGAAAAGGCCATGAAACAGTCATTAATGCAATTTCAC
>CAYRYZ010000137.1:0-1323 GCA_964428745.1 uncultured bacterium
TAGATATATTCCTCTAGATTGATGCTCGGATTGCTCTTGTTGACTAGTGATTTGTTGGCTATTTTCAGTGCTTTTAATTTTGTTTTTATCCATTATGTAAATAATATAATTTACATAATTTACAAAATCCACTTAAATATCGATTTTACTTGTAAATATGATAAATTTTTTGTAAAAATAAATTTACAAAATTTACAAATAGTAAAATGAGTAAATTAGATAGCAAAATTGGACCAAAAATTAAGGCATTTAGAAGACAATTGGGTATGCAAGCAAACAAACTTGCCGAAGAACTTAATATATCTCCTAGTTATTTGAATTTAATTGAAAAAGGTAAAAGAAATATAGATGGAGATTTGCTTATAAAAGTTTGTGAAAAATTGAGAATAGAGCTTTCTGATTTAACCAGTAAAACAGATTTAAATCTTGAAAACAATATTTCTGAATTATTGGATGATGAGTTGTTTGAAGATTTAGATATTCTTGGTCCTGAAGTAAAAGATTTAGTTAATACAAATCCAAAAATTGCAAAAGCTTTAATAAAATTAGGTGATAATTTTAAACAAAAAGATCATGAAATTGTAAATAAACTTGAAAATATATCTGGAAAAATAATTGACAGCAGAAAAGCAGCTTTTCCAGGAGAAGTTATTTCTGATTTTCTACAAGAAAATAAAAACTTTTTTCCTAAATTAGAAAATTTTGCAAATACTATTTTTGAAAAAGTTAAGCAAAATAATAGAACAAGATATATTGCTCTTTGTGATTTTTTAATAAATGAATATGGCATTACTGTAAAAGATGTTATTCCAGAAGAAGGAAAACCTTTTTCAAAAATATATAAAGCAAAGCAGAAAGAATTATTTTTATCTGACTATCTTTCTCTAGAAACTAAAAAACTACATGCTGCAGCACAAATTTCGCAGGAAGGAGCGCTAGAAATCATTGAAGAATATTTGCAAAATTTTAATTTTACCTCAGAAGAGTCTAAGAAATTAACAATGGTTGCTTTATTAAATTATTGTGGTGCTGCAATATTGATGCCTTATGAATTATTTCATGCAGAATGTAAAAAACTTAAATATGATCTAGAGTTACTTCAAAATACCTTTGCTACTTCTTTTGAACAAGTGGCGCATAGAGTAACATGTCTTCAAGATCCTAAATTATCTGGAATACCTTTTCATATGTTAAGAGTTGACATGGCTGGAAATATTTCTAAAAGATTTTCATTATCAGGAATTGAAATACCACGTTATGGTGGTGCCTGCCCAAGATGGAATGTTTACTCTGCTTTTTCAAGACCAGGAGTAATTCAAGCTG
>CAYRYZ010000138.1:0-1306 GCA_964428745.1 uncultured bacterium
TTTTCTGCTGACCATAAACATATCCACGATCCTGCATTTTTTCGTTCCACTTTGACTCAATGATACGAATTTTTGAATTTGCAATTGATTTAACAAGTGCTAATGTATCATCTTCACTTTCTCCTACATTCACTATAAATTCATCCACAATTGGCAAAACAGATTGAATAGATTGTAAAAATGGATAACCTAATATCTCTCCATTTTTTATAAATGTAAAAGCACTAACTTTCATATCAATTAATATATTATGTTGCTATAAGATTTTTATTTCTTTCCTACTTAACTGAGAAATGATTTCTGGTTTACCCGCATGAAATATACACATCCTATTGTCGATTTCTTTATTTAAACTTATAGAAAAACCCAAACTATTAAGATAACTCAACAATTCAAAATCTTGATTACCATGAAGTTCACCTGTTATCCAAGAAGTATCACGTAATATTTCACTTTGTAGGCTATATAAAATATCATATTCAGACCCCTCTGTATCAATCTTAATTAAGTCTAGTGCATTAAGATTGAGTTCTTTAAGTATCTCATTAATATTTTTAACTTCACATTTAATATAAGATTCATCTGTGGTCCCACCAATTTTAGGATAAAACGAAACGCCACCAAAATTTTTTGGATTATCACTCAAATAAACTTTAAAATCACCATTTTTTGAACCTAATCCAATATTAAATACTTTTATATTGCTATATTGTTGTGTATTTTTTTTTAGAATTTCAAAATTATCATGAAAGGGTTCGAAAGTATAAATGGTTGCTTCAGGAAATATACTTGCCAAGTAAATGGAAGTTATCCCAATATTTCCCCCTATATCCAATATTACCTTTGGATTTATTTGTTTAGGGAAAAAATATTCCGACTTATATTTTGATTTCAATAAAATTCCATAAATTAACGTCATATCACTAGAACCAGTTCTGTAATAAACTTTATTGCCATTCCATATATATGTTTTAAGCTTATTGGTTTTGTTTCTTATATCTTTTGCAAAGCTAAAAGACATAGATTTAAATAAATATTTCAAACTCAAACTACTCATTATTTTCCTTCCACTATAAATTTCACAAACAAAAATCTTAATTTACACGAGATATTAATTCATCACTATACCTAGTTAACTCATTAATACTATACCCATCTATACCTTTTACGCTCTGTGCAAAAACCGTCTTACTAAATTGACTTTTTGGCGCAAATAATCGATAACTATCATTATTATTTTCATGTATAGATACTATTGGAATATTAAATGCAGATGCTATATGAACTATAGACGTATCTGGTGTAA
>CAYRYZ010000139.1:0-1305 GCA_964428745.1 uncultured bacterium
AACAAAACGCTTATTATATATATAGATGATCTTATCATTATGGCATTAAGTTAATTATTATCGCGGTTCACAGCACATTATTATAATTATTTGTAAGTTGCTTCTTTCCCTCATTATAAATGGATTTAATTATGAAGAAATTACTGTTAATCTCTCAAATTTTACTTTTGCCTTTAATGGCTCAATCAACCCAGCTCAAACGCTCGGTTTCAGCAACAACGAGTGTCCAGGCTGAAAGTGAAACCTATAAATTGAGTGGAACCATTGGTCAGAATGTAATTGGTGTATCTGCTGTAAATCAGGTCAAGATATCTTCAGGTTATTGGGGATGGATAGCACGCTGGGGAGCCTTAGGCACTGATAAGGAACTTATCATTCCGACAGAATTCAAAATAAAACCTGCCTATCCGAACCCCTTTAATCCTTCAACCCGTATCGATATGGAGATACCGGACGCAGGAGTGGTTCAGATCACGATCTATGATCTATTGGGACGAGCCGTTTTAGATCACAAAAAAGATTACCCTTCAGCAGGGAATTATCAATTTCTATGGAATCCGCGTAATGCTTCCGGTCAGACACTCGCTGCCGGTACATATATCGTTACCGTGATGCATCAAAATAAAATTCAAACACAAAAAATTACATTTCTTAAATAGGAGTCTATCATGAAAAAGTTAATCGTTCTATTAAGCATAAATATTCTTTTCGCACAAGTGCCTCACAAGATAAGTTTTCAAGCTTACCTCACGGATGCAAATAATATGCCGGTTGCGCCAGGCAGTTATGAAATGACATTTCGGATCTATGATTCGTCAGAAGAAGGCAATATGTTATGGGAAGAAACTCAAACTCTCAACGTTGATGGAAGTTTAGTCAGTACCATGCTAGGCAATACAGTACCTCTAGTTGCATTAAATAGTGCAGGGTTTTTAGAGATTCAGTTGAAAGATGAAATATTAACTCCACGGCAGGAGTTGGGTGGAACCATGTTTGCGATAAAAGCGGTAAATGCTGATAAAGCTATGATAGCCGATACGGCAAACGTTGCTCCAGGATATGCTAAACTGGATACGTTATCAGCATATGCTAAAACTAGTGAATTGGTTTCAGACACGGATGACCAAAATCTATCACTTAGTGGGGATACCTTATATATTAGTGAAGGAAATTTTGTATCACTTGGAAATTACAATAAAGACACAGATGATCAGACCCTATCTATCAGTGGAGATACTCTCTCCATTAGTGAAGGAAATTTTGCATTATTATCTGCCTACAAAGATAATACAGATACCCAGGATC
>CAYRYZ010000140.1:0-1269 GCA_964428745.1 uncultured bacterium
GATGTTATATCATTCTCTAATTTCTTTCCTTCATCTAATCGGAATTGCAATAAATCTTTAATTGCTATTTCTACTCCTTTTGCAATGTGATTCCATTCATTTTTATTTGATTTTTCCTCTCCCTTTATCAATGCATTAGGTATTTTTAATAAAGTTGGAATAATATCAGATTTATTTAATCCTAACTCATAGAAACTTGTATTCCAAATGCTTGATTTTAAATTTAGATCTTCTTGTAATTTTAATATCTGCTTATGATAATCTTTAACAACTGCTGTATTTATAGTATAATCTGAAGAAGACCATGATTTTTCCCTCCAAATTAAAAGTTCAATTTTTCCTCTTTGTAATTTTTCTGAAAGCAACTTTCTAAGCCCAATTTCTTTATCTCTATATATAGATGACATCTTTACAGTTGTATCTATTTGCTTAGAGTTAAGTGATTTTACTTCAATAGTAAAATTTGCATTCTCTAGGTTGATTTCGGCTTTCCCATAGCCTGTCATAGATTGTATCATCTTATAAAATTTTTACAAATTTAGGAAAGTTTCTCTTTTCTATCCTTTAAGGAGCGAACACTTACCAAATAAACCCCAAAAAAGATAAGAATAGCTGCTATGATTTTTTGATTATCCAAGCTATCTACTCCCCAAAAAATAGCAAAAAGTGTAGCAAAAATGGGTTGTAAATAAATGTAAATACTCACAGTGGTTGGGCTTAATTGTTTTAGAGCTGATGAATTCAGTAAATAGGCGATAAAGGTAGTGCAAACCACCACAAAAGCAATTTCCCAATAAATATTAGATGGAATAATTGCCCATTTTACATCCATTAAATTGCTAAATCCGAAAGGGATCACATACAAAAGCCCAAAGCCAAAAACATAAAACATGATCGTAATTGGATTATATTTTTCTATCATTGGTTTTACAATCACCAAATATAAAGCATAACTAGATGCATTAATAAATACAAACAAATTCCCTGTTTGATGATTGGAAGAAAAGTCAATACTCCCTCCTTTTAGAATCAGCATAGATGCTCCGATTAATCCTAAAGAAATCCCGGCTCCTTTTCTAAGAGTGAGTGCTTCTTTTATAATTAGAAAAGAGAGGAAAATTACCAAAATTGGACTGATTGTCATTACAATTGCGGCATTTATAGGAGTAGTTAAGTTCAAGCCTTCAAAAAATAAGAGTTGATTAATAGCTACTCCAAAAACCCCACAAATGGCTAATCGAAAAATATCTCTTCCCTCCACTTTTTCAT
>CAYRYZ010000141.1:0-1263 GCA_964428745.1 uncultured bacterium
TTTTCCCAAATTATAGTACTATGCAAAATGATAGCATTGGAATTGTTTTAATTGATACACTTTGGGAATCATTAAGTTATGTTTATACTTTTGATACAAGTGGATTGGCAACTACGATAGACACTACTCATATTGATGGAACGATAAATATTAATGAATTGAATTATTATAATCGTTATCCTATGGTTTTTCAGATTATGTCTTTTGTTACACCTTATGGTATGGGTGTTAATTTTGGAGAATTTGGTGAGAGTTGGTATTTTGATGTTACAGATTTTACACCGGTCTTACAAGGACCAAAACATATGACTATTAGCGGAGGAGGGCAATGGCAAGAAGATTTAGATATTAAATTTCTTTTTATTGTGGGGACACCTCCAAGAGATGTGTTGGAAATGCAACAAATATGGAGACCCCAATCTAAGGGTTACTCAACCATTATGTCTGATAGGGCTTTTGAACCAAGATCAAATTTAATGCTTGCAAACGCATCATCATATAAAATAAGGAGCGTAATTACAGGGCATGGACAGGATGGTGAATTTGTTCCTCGCACACATTATTTGAATGTTGATGGAGCAAATCCACCTACTGAAAGCTGGCAAGTATGGACTGAATGTGCCGACAATCCTGTTTATCCGCAAGGAGGCACTTGGATTTACGATAGGGCAGGCTGGTGTCCAGGGAAAGCAACTGACTTAAAGGAAGTTGACATTACATCATTAATTACGCCTGGACAGGTTCATTTTTTTGATTATGGAGTTAATTCAGGTGGGAGTTCAAATTATTGGATAAGTAATCAATTAGTAAGTTATGGAAATCCTAATTTTTCATTAGATGCAGCAATTACAGATATAGTATCCCCTACTAATAAAATAGTTAATTCCAGAACTAATCCTATTTGTTCTAATCCAAAAGTAGTAATACAAAATACAGGAAGTATACCTTTAACTTCTTTAATCATTGAATATTGGATTAATAATGCTCCAACTCCAGAAACCTTTTCGTGGAATGGTAGCTTGGACTTTTTAGAAAAAGAGGAAGTTGAATTACCTGCGCTATCAACCCTTTGGCAAAATTTAGATACTACTAATAATGTTTTTTATGCTCAAACAAAAAATCCTAATGGAAGTATCGATCAATATATTTATAATGATTTGATGGAATCTAATTTTGAACCAACTCCTATTTATCCTAGTTTTTTTGGGCTTTGCATTCAAACTAATTCAGGGACATCATTGCCTTTTATTTCTGAAACTACGT
>CAYRYZ010000142.1:0-1247 GCA_964428745.1 uncultured bacterium
TCCAATATTGGATGCCTTTTTTTGCACCAGCATTCACATCAATTGCAAAAAAAATAAAAAAGGGAGCTAATTCTAAAATAATTGTTAACTGTAATAATATTGTTCCACATGAGCCTAGAAAAATTGATACTATTCTTACACGGAATTTTTTTAAACATTGCGATAGTTTTATTGTTATGTCGGATACAGTTGAAAAAGATTTATTAAATATAAACTCTCAATTGATTTACAAGAAGACACCACATCCTATTTATGATGTATTTGGTAAATCGTTAAGTAAAGATAAAGCTAGACAAGTTTTAAAAATTGGGGATGAAAAAGTTATCCTTAATTTTGGTTTAGTCAGAGATTATAAAGGACTAGATATATTAATAAAGTCAGCAAAAATATTAAAAAAACAATTAGATAAATTCAAAATAATGGTTGTTGGAGAATGTTATGAAAATGAATACAAATATATTCAGATGGCCAAAGACAATAATGTCGAAGATGTAATTGATTTTAATTTTGAATTTGTACCCAATGAAAATGTTAAGCACTTCTTTTGCGCATCTGATTTAGTTGTGCTTCCATATAAACGTGCAACTCAAAGTGGAATTATACCGATTGCATATCATTTTAATAAACCTGTCGTAGTATCTAATGTTGGCGGTTTGCCAGAAAATGTAAAGGACACTAAGACAGGTATTATTTGTGAACCAAATCCAGAAAGTATTGCGAATGGAATTCTGAACTATTTTGATTCGTATTTGTTTAGTTATAAAGAAAATATTAAAGAATATAAAAAACAATATACTTGGAAAACATTTGCGAAAAAAATTATGGAATTGGTCGAATAATTTTGAATAAATCTGTAAATATTATTGTATTGAATTGGAATGGTCTACATATTATTAATGAATGCTTGGATTCATTAATGAATATTTCATATATAAATTCTACAATTATTGTTATTGATAATGGTTCTGAGGATGACTCTGTAAGTTTTATATCAAAAAAATATCCTAAAGTAAAAATTATAGAATTAGAAAATAATTTAGGTTATGCTGAAGGAAATAATAAAGGCTTTGACTTAATTACAAAGGCTGATTATTCTATTTTTATAAATAATGATACTATTGTGGATCCTGCTTTTGTTGAACCTTTGGTCAATACACTAGAGGCAGATGAGAAAATAATGCAGGTTTCTCCTAAAATACTCTACCACCACCAAAAAAATACCATATGGTATGCTGGTGGTAAAGTCA
>CAYRYZ010000143.1:0-1245 GCA_964428745.1 uncultured bacterium
AAGTTCTAACTCTTCCACCAGGCCGTGAACGCGCTTCAATCAAAATCACATTAAATCCTGCTTGATCCAATTCATAAGCACACGATAATCCAGCCAGCCCTGCGCCAACTACAATTATTCGTTTATCATCAGATGAACCTTTAAAAATAGATGAAATACTTATGGGGTAAAGTGCAGCCAAAGAAGTGGCTGCACCCGTTTTTTTTATGAAAGATCTTCTTGTAAGATGATTTTGTTTTTTTGATAAGGTCATATTTATTATTTAACTATCTACCATTTATATAATATTATCTGCATGGTCTTATTTAATATATTAGTCAGGAATTCCGGAACCACTAAAAAATGGAGTATAGTGGCTTAGCCTTATTTTCCACTGCTTGCCTTCTTTCACTAAAACTTTGCTGACTCTTGTACGATAATTATTTGACTGAACACCATCAATATTGTAAGAACCTGTCACATAAAAATATGCAATAGCAACTTTACCTGGTGCGACAACTTCTACATCCATGTAATGAACGGTCATATTGAAATCAAGAGGATCATTTTGAGCTACAACAGAAGGAATTTGTGTGTACCAAAAAGAACCATTTGAATCACCACTGATATTTCCTTTGGAGTGCATCGTTGAAGCATAGGTTTTCATGTCACCACTATTTATAGCTTTATAGTGCTTATCAATAAGTTTTCTAACATCATCAGCATCTCCAGAAAAAGCGAAAGATGTCAATAACACTGTTACGATTATTTTATTCATTATTTTATCCTTTATTAATTAATTTTTTTTATATCCTGGACCACGCACAACTCGACCCGGCATAGCCCCTGTATGTTTACCATCATTTAACACCTGAACCCCATTAACAAAAACATGATGCATTCCTGTAGCCAATTGATGAGGCTTATCAAATGTAGCATGATCTGAAATTGTATTCGGATCAAACAAAATGATATCAGCATAATATCCTTCCTTTAATAATCCTCGTTTTTTGATTTTAAGTTTTGTAGCAGTTAAACTAGTCAATTTATAAATAGCTTCTTCTAGTGGAATAACTTTTTCTTCACGTACGTACTTTCCAAGTAATCGGGAAAAATTTCCGTAAGCCCTTGGATGAGGATTGTAATTTAAAAAGTCGCCTTCTGGAGCTATGGAACCTGCATCGGAACCAAAACTCATATAAGGAAGCTTTATCTGTTTCTTAACATTTTCTTCTGACATTAAAAAATAAACAACATCAACTCGAC
>CAYRYZ010000144.1:0-1244 GCA_964428745.1 uncultured bacterium
AAAATGCTTGATAAAAGAAATTTTTATATAAATGGAAAATGGGTTAAACCTTATAATTCAAATGATTTTGAAGTAATTAATCCATCTAACGAAGAACCTTTTGCTATAATTTCTTTAGGATCCAAAGAAGATACCAATGCCGCCGTCAAAGCAGCTAAAGAATCTTTTATTAAATGGAAAGAAACTTCAAAAGAAGAAAGATTAAATCTTTTAGAAAAGTTACTTAAAATTTACAAAAAAAGATTTAATGAGTTGGCTGAAGCGCAATCAATAGAGATGGGAGCTCCTATTGATTATGCAATATCTGCACAAACTGCATCTGGCCAATCACATTTAGAAGATTTTATATTAAGATTAAAAAATTTTGAATTTGAGGAACATTTTGACTCAAAATCAAATAATCACATAAGTTATGAACCAATTGGAGTTTGTGGTTTTATTACTCCGTGGAATTGGCCAATTAATCAAATAGCACTAAAAGTTATTCCAGCTTTTGCTACTGGTTGTACCATGGTGCTTAAACCATCTGAAATTGCTCCTGTTTCAGCTATGATTTTTGCGGAAATGATAGATGAAACAGGTTTTCCAGAAGGAGTTTTTAATTTGGTTAATGGAGATGGTGCAGGAGTTGGAACTCAAATTTCTGGTCATCCAGATATTGATATGGTTTCTTTTACGGGATCAACAAGAGCAGGAAAACTAATTACAAAAAATGCTGCTGATACAACTAAAAGAGTTTGTTTAGAACTAGGTGGCAAAGGTGGAAATATAGTTTTTGCAGACTCATATCCAAATGCAGTGAGAGATGGAATTAAAAATGTAATGAGCAATTCTGGCCAATCATGTGATGCTCCAACGCGTATGCTTGTAGAAAAATCTATTTATGAAAGGGCTGTTAAAGAAGCTTCGGATGAAGCAAATAAAATTAAAGTAGATGTTGCTTCCAAAAAAGGAGATCATATAGGACCAGTAGTTTCAAAAGTTCAATATGATAAAATTATTAATTTAATTAATAGTGGAATTGAAGAAGGCGCAACATTAGCGGCAGGAGGACCAGAACTTCCTAATAATTTAAACAAAGGTTATTTCATTAAACCAACAATATTCACAAATGTCACAAATGACATGGAAATTGCAAAAAAAGAAATTTTTGGTCCAGTACTTTCTATAATTCCTTTTGAAACAGAAGAAGAGGCAATAAAAATAACTAATGATACTGAATATGGTCTAGGTAACTATTTACA
>CAYRYZ010000145.1:0-1244 GCA_964428745.1 uncultured bacterium
TATGTTGTTCAGTAGTTAGTGGTTGGTCTCTAAAAAAAATAACTTTATGCTCTAATAATAAATCATTAATTTTTTTAAAATTTTCATCAGAGGTATCGGTTAAATTTATACCTTTAATTTCAGCACCTAACGCGCCTGATAATAAACTTACATCTACGTGCATTATTTTTTAAGTTTATTTGAAAATTGTAAGTTATCAATTTTAAATTTTGAAGTATTTTCCTTAATAAATTGGTCCATAATCATCACTTTTTCATTTTCAAACTCAGACACTTTTCTAAGATTTAAGTCAATATATAGAGCTAGCACTTCAGTTGTAGCTGAAAGAGTTTTTTTGTTTTTTTCATACATTTCTAATTTGTAATGCAATCTTTTTTTATCATGATCGAAATAAGATAGATTAATTTCAACTTCTTCACCTTCCTTTACTTCATTGTTATAAGTAGTATGAGTTTCAACAACCATTGTGCTCTTTTTTGTTGTTTTTGCAGAATGTTCTCCCATATGGAATTTAGATAATATTTGTTCAGCACCCATATCAAATAATAAAATATAGTATGATAAATTCATGTGATTATTATAATCTGTCCACTCGTTAATAATTTTTTTTGTCGTTAAAAGTAGAGACATTATTAATTTAATTCTGATAAAATTTGTTCTGAGAGTTTTTTAATCTCATCTACGGCAGTTCCTTTTCTTTGTTTTTCAATTGCAGTTTTTCCTTCTCCCATAGATGATGCATATATTTGTCTGTTACCAATTATTGTATTTACAGATGGAACATTTAAACTTTTAATATAATCGTTTGTTTTAATAATAAGTTTTGATCTTTGATTAGCTCTATTTATTTGTATCATGATTTTTTTATTTGCTTTTTTTGCAATATCTATAATTGCTTCTGTTGCCCAAAAATCTACGTGAGATGGTGTCATAGGAATTAAAACCAAGTCAGAAGCTTCTATTGCTGGACGTGCATCAGATTCTATTTTAGGTGGAGTATCAATAATTACTATATCATGATCTTTTTTTAATATTTTAGACTCGTATTGTGCACCCCACAAACTTGCAGTTTTAAAAGTTAAATTATCATTTGATATTTTTTTTTCTGACCGGATTATGAACCATTTTCCAAGACTACCTTGAGGATCGGTATCTACAACGACAACTTTAAGATTATGATATTTGATAAAACCCATCGCCAAGTGAACGGCCAAAGTTGTTTTTCCTGTACCACCTTTTTGTTG
>CAYRYZ010000146.1:0-1236 GCA_964428745.1 uncultured bacterium
TCAATGGTAAGCGCACCGCCGGCAAGAATAACAGCACCGGAGGTCAGTTATCCCGAATCACTACCGACCAAGTAGATTACATAGAAATTATCAGAGGCACTTCCGGCGAACTGGATGTTCGCGGTAGTGGCCAGGTCATTAATGTAGTTCTATTCGATACTTTCACGACTTCTACCACCCAATACCAAATCGGGGCTGAACAGGCTGATGACAATACAGTCACGCCCTCGGTTGATCTCTCTTACAGTGGTCAGCGAGGCGGCATGAACTATCAGTTCAGCGCCCGCTCTACCGATACTTATTATCAGAATATCAGCAAGGAAAACTCTATTCTTGGAGATTTTTCACCTAACGACATAATTCGGGAGGTTCAGTTTACTGAGGGAAATTATTCGACTATCAACACTAATTTGGACTATGAGATCAATTCCAACAGCAGTGGTCGTTTAAATGCTCAGCTTATGGGGGGAGACGGTGATTCAGAATTGAATCGAAGGACTATAGATCTTAAAGTTATGCCCAATATATCCACTTTTCAGAGGGAAGAAAGCCCCAGCTCCATTGAGAACTGGGAGGTTGGCGGTGACTATGAATACAATAGTGAGCGTGGTGACCGTTTTAAAATACTCTTCATCAGCAACTCATTTACTCGGGAAAGCGGCAGGGAGCGTTTTGATTTATTTGACGATGGCTCTGAGAACAAAAATCTTTTCCTGGATTCGGGTAGTACTACAAGGGAGCGAATTGTCCGCAGCTCCTATACCTTCGACATGTTTGGTGGGGCTCAGGATATTGAATTTGGTGCCGAACGGGCTCAGACCATTCTTGATTCAAACCTTAGCTTAGGGGTCGATATTCCGGGTGTAGCAGGCTTAGCTAATTACGGTGGGCTAGTACCTGTCGCTGTTGCCAATGCTAATTCCACCGTTGAAGAAATGCGCTATGAACCCTTTGTTATTCACAACTGGATAATCAGCTCGAGAATGTCGCTGGAGTCTTCGTTGCTTTATGAAGACTCTGAAATTACTCAGTCTGGCGATGTGTCTAAGAAGCGAAATTTCGATTATTTGAAGCCAAAACTTGATTTCAGATATGACCTGACCCCGGCTATTCAAGTCCGTGGCACCATTGAGAAAATTGTCGAACAACTAACGTTTAGCGATTTCGTTGCGGCGACTGACAATCGGGATGAGGATTCTAATGTGCAGGCTGGTAATGAAAATTTGAAACAGGAAT
>CAYRYZ010000147.1:0-1228 GCA_964428745.1 uncultured bacterium
TTAAATTTTTTGAAACATCTTCACCAAAGTTCATATGATAATCTTTTTTTGGATTACCATAATCTCCAAGGATATTACGGATGTTACTTATTTCGCCAGGATTCATTCCAATTTCTTTAAGAAGACTATCTAAAAAAGGTTGGTGAGCTCTGTATCTTAAAGCCGAACTAACAACATTGTCGGCTAAATTTCCACCGCCTTTTCCTCCGCCAGAAGTATCTTTTCCACCGCTACCGCCTGAAGGTGCAGGTCCGCTCGTTCCACTAAATCCTGGAAGGCCACTAACATCAACAATTTTGATATCGCCAATGTTTGCCATAGGTTTAACACTTTCTCTGATAATTGATTCAATTTTTTCAGCAAGTTTAATTCTTAATGAACTTCTTCTGTTCGCATCACTTCTTACATTTTCTGCAAGATTTAATGCTTCTTTACCTGCGGCATCTATTTCGTATCTTAATTTAGCTGCCATTGTTGCGTGCTTGTCTTGCTCGGCTTTTGAAGCTGCTTCAATCACATCAACTTGCTTTATTCCTTCAGCTTTTTCAATATATCTTGTTGAGTTTGCTTTTTCTTCAGCTTCTACTGCTTTAGCTCTAGTATTCTGCTCTTCTGCTTTTGATTTAAGAACTTCTTTAGATTTCTCAATTATTTCAAGTTCTTTTTGATGTTCTTCTATCTGAATTCTCTTAGCTTTTTCTATATCTAGAGTTCTAACTTCTTTTTCAGACTCTATCCTATGAGCATCAATATTTTTTTGTTGAGCAATTTTAGCATTTTTAACTTGTTGATCTGCAATAATCTGTGCCTCTTCTGCTTCTCTTTGTTTATCTGACTGTTCTTTGACTATTTCTGTTTTTTCTTGAGCTCTTTTAGTGTCAACTAAACGTTGTTTTTCAAGTCTTGCATATTCGCTTTCTTTATCTAAATTTAGTATTTTCACTTCTGTATCTAGATCTTTTTGTCTTATTTCTAAAGCTGCATTTTGTTCTAGTTCGTTTTGTTCTTTTCTTCTTTTTTCTATTTCATCAATTAATCTAGTTTCTGTAAGTTTTCTTTCAACTTCAATAACTTGATTTTGGGAAATTTTAGCAACCTCGATTGCTTCCTGACTTTTTATTTCAGCTTCTTCAGCTTGTCTCTCTTTTTCTGCTTTTTGTTTTATTGTTTCTGTTCTTTCATTTGCTTTTTGAATAGAAACTTCTCTTTCTTGCTGAAATCTAGAAAA
>CAYRYZ010000148.1:0-1224 GCA_964428745.1 uncultured bacterium
ATTTAGATGAGTCTTTAAGATTAGGAGATCATATAGGAATTTTAAATCATGGAAAATTAGTTCAAGTAGGAACTCCAATAGATATTATTATGAAACCAGCCGATGATTATGTGAAAGCATTTGTTAAAGATGTAAACAGAGCTAGAGTAATTAAAGCTAAGATTATTATGACGCCCACTAATGAGACTAATGGTATAGACAAATCTAATTTAATAAAGGTTCACGAAGATCAATTTATTGAGGAATTTTTACCACAGGTCGTTTGCAATAATGCAAACTGTGAAGTAGTTGACAAGCAAGGAAATACGAAGGGATATATAACAAATAAAGAATTGCAAGAATCTTTATCAAAATCATAATTACATAAAATAATTATGAAAAAAAATTTACACGATATTGTAGACATAGAAAAATATCCTATTAACGATTTAAACTCTCCAAAAATAAAAGGTCTAATAAAAAAATGCAAAGAAGATTTAGATCAATATAGCTGCTCTACTATTTCTAATTTTATTCTACCAAAATCATTAAAAGTCATGAACGAAGAGTTAATAAAACAACTCGATGAAGTTTATATGTCAAAAGAGAGTATCAATGCTTATCTATATTCTAAAGATGACCCTTCTCTACCACAAGATCATCCAAAAAGATTATTTATGAATCGTTATAATGGTTATTTAAATTCTGATTGTTTTCCAAAAGACTCTGAGATGAAATTTCTATATGAAACAGAAGAACTTTTAAAATTTGTTTCAGCTTGTTTGGGTGTATCGCCAATTTATAGATGGGCAGATCCTTTAGCATGTCATGCTTATAATGTTATGAAGCCTGAAGGAATTCTTCCTTGGCATTTTGATAGTTGTGAATTTACTTTAAGTTTAATGATACAAAAGCCAGATAAGGGTGGAATATTTGAATATTGTCCAAATATTAGAGAGCCTGGAAATGAAAACTTTGAAGAAGTTAAAAAAGTACTTGATGGTGATCGAACAAGAGTTCGACAACTAAATTTAGAACCAGGCGATTTGCAGATATTTAAAGGTCGTTTTACACTTCATCGTGTCACTAAAGTAGAAGGAAATCGTTCAAGATATCTTTGTATACCAGCCTATGTTTTAGATCCTTGGAGAGTGAATACCCCTGAACATTCAAAGACCATATATGGAAAAGTGTTGCCTATTCATATTGAAAGAAATAAAGTTAGAGCTGACGGCTTAGCGGACT
>CAYRYZ010000149.1:0-1195 GCA_964428745.1 uncultured bacterium
ATCCACATAATTATTGCAAATCCTAATGTAATCCAAAACACGGGATATGTTTCAAAAACCATCCCAAATGAAATTGCAGGATTCTCTAAAAGTTTAAATGATGAAATATCTATTCTTTGATCTAAGTAACTATAATTACCTAAATCAAATGTGTAAAATAAGAGTACCACAATAGTTACTATCCATAAATATATTTGTGATAATTTTCTCAGTAAAAAATTATTCAATGGATTTAATACTGGAATCATAAATATAAACGCCAATGGAAGAATAATTATACAAGCTAATCGTAAATCAAAACGAACACCTACCCAAAATGCTTTTAGCAATTCACTGTATGGACCAGTCATTGTTTTATAAAATGATAAAAGAAACAATAGTCGAAAAAAAACAAAAAGTGTTAAAAAACTAAATATTATAGCGAATAAAAATTTGATTCGTCGAGATAAATAGAACAAAACTAATTTCCTGCTGGCTTGTTATTTATCAATTTAAATAATGACCTGCAACTCTACGTTGCAATTGATATGAAGTCGATTTCGCTATTTTTAATAACATTTCATCTTTTGATGGAGAGAATTTATCTTTTCTTTTAATTAAACTTTTGAACTTCTTGTTTAATGCACGTTTATCACCTTCATATGTAGCCCATTCATGAAAAAAATTTTCTTGTCCTCTAAGCGTGCCTTTATAAAGGATCCTATTATTATTTAAATCTATAATTTGATAAGATAAGGTCAATTTGGCTCCAGAACTTTTTTTATGATGTTGAACAAGCGCCATTACCGTCCCTTTGATCTCTTTTGTTTTTGTTACTCCTGCTGAATCCACATATTCTTCAGTTTCTAACACAACTTCTTTATCTTGTTTTATATCTTCTTCAATAATTTTTTCTACTGGCCTAAAGGTTGTGACTATTGTTGCACTTAGTATATGATCAGCTCCAGATAATTTTCCAATTTCCATATAGTTGTTTTCTGTGATGCCACTTTGCACTAAGGCTTGTTCATTAAGGACTGTTTCTAATTGATCACGATTTATTATACGCAAAAATTCTTTAGAAGCATTTGATTGTTTCATCATCATCTGATCTCTTATATAGCTCGTAATATTTCTATTGCCATCAAATGGACGGATTAGAAGCGTAAACGTTGCAGCTTCTCTTGATTCTTCATATAATTCTTGTGCATTCATA
>CAYRYZ010000150.1:0-1195 GCA_964428745.1 uncultured bacterium
ATCCACATAATTATTGCAAATCCTAATGTAATCCAAAACACGGGATATGTTTCAACAATCATCCCAAATGAAATTGCAGGATTCTGTAAAAGTTTAAATGATGAAAAATCTATCCTTTGATCTAAGTAACTATAATTACCTAAATCAAATGTGTAAAATAAAATGACGGTAATAGTAACTACCCATAAATATATCCGTGACAATCTTCGCAGTAATAAATTATTCAAAAGGTTCAAAATTGGAATTATAAATATAAATGCTATTGGGAGAACAATTATACAAGCTAATCGTAGATCAAAACGAACACCTACCCAAAATGCTTTGAGCAATTCGCTGTATGTACCAGTCATTGTTTTATAAAATGATAAAAGAAACAATAGTCGAAAAAAAACAAAAAGTGTTAAAAAACTAAATATTATAGCGAATAAAAATTTGATTCGTCGAGATAAATAGAACAAAACTAATTTCCTGCTGGCTTGTTATTTATCAATTTAAATAATGACCTGCAACTCTACGTTGCAATTGATATGAAGTCGATTTCGCTATTTTTAATAACATTTCATCTTTTGATGGAGAGAATTTATCTTTTCTTTTAATTAAACTTTTGAACTTCTTGTTTAATGCACGTTTATCACCTTCATATGTAGCCCATTCATGAAAAAAATTTTCTTGTCCTCTAAGCGTGCCTTTATAAAGGATCCTATTATTATTTAAATCTATAATTTGATAAGATAAGGTCAATTTGGCTCCAGAACTTTTTTTATGATGTTGAACAAGCGCCATTACAGTCCCTTTGATCTCTTTTGTTTTTGTTACTCCTACCGAATCAACATATTCTTCAGTCTCTAGTACAACCTCTTTATCTTGTTTTATATCTTTTTCAATAATTTTTTCTACAGGCCTAAAGGTGGTTACTATTGTTGCACTTAGGATATGGTCGGCTCCTGATAATTTTCCAATTTCCATATAGTTGTTTTCTGTGATGCCACTTTGTACTAAGGCTTGTTCATTAAGGATTGTTTCTAATTGATCACGATTTATTATACGTAAAAATTCTTTAGAAGCATTTGATTGCTTCATTATCATCTGATCTCTTATATAGCTCGTAATATTACTATTACCATCAAATGGACGGATTAAAAGCGTAAACGTTGCAGCTTCTCTTGATTCTTCATATAATTCTTGTGCATTCATA
>CAYRYZ010000151.1:0-1184 GCA_964428745.1 uncultured bacterium
AAGTTCATTTTCTATATCAATACCTATCCACCAATCTTCTGGTAATGTTTTAACTATAAAGCCTTCTTTAAAACCTTTCTTATACCTTCTTCCATCTTTCCATATATCATCCATGGGTTTATTTTTCTTATTGAAAGTTACCCCTTTAATTCTTCCCGCTCGTGCATCTTCAGCAGTTATACCAACCAAATCAATTAATGTAGATATTATTGATTCATTTTGAATCTTTTCTCCAAAAAGTAGATTATCACATTCGCTATGATCTATACTTTTACGCATAAAGTAATCTTCAAACTCAAGATTAGGATAATAAAATGTTGATTTTTCTGTTATAGTCTTTCCATCTGTTAAAGCTAAGATGTAATCATATATCATTTTGTTAAAACATTCGACTGAATAATCATCATTTTCACCCAATTTTCGCAATCTTTTATATATTTCTTTATTATTAAAAGATTTTTCTATAGCAAGATCCTCTTCCCTCCAGTCATCAGAAAAAATATCACTTTCATTTATTGGCATTTCAAATACGATACTCAATTCCCACTTACCATATGACTGGACTTTATTATATGGAAACTTTAATCTTTCATCAACATTGGAAATATTCATCATTTCATTCTCAACCCAATTATTGTATTGTTCTATTTTCCCATTGATTATATCAATTGCTAATCGTCGTTCTTTCTCACCATTGTATTTCTCAACAAATTCTTCACCCGTATGACCATTTTTCCAATCAATTGATCCTGAATAAGGGTATACCCCTTTTATAGTCTTAATTGGGAGAATGCGAGTAAGTGTTTTAGGGTCTTGGTTTTGAGAATGTATATCACCATTACAAAGTTGTAACACTGTATCACCAACTCCAGCGTCTCTCATCATTTTTAGTGTAGGTTTAGCACTCATTTTAAAACTGTGTAATTGATAAAATAATCTTGTTGAAAATTACGAAGACTTAATAATAATTATATATAAACCTCTTTTAATCAAATAAGAATATGCAAAACACTATTATTGAAAATATTATCTGAGCCAATAGGGTCTTAATTCAGTCCAAGATTTTTGTTTACTAATCCATAAGTTTAAACCAATCATGAGAATTTGTCCAAAAAGTCGTAATACATGGCCCGATGTAGAAAGGTAGGTCCCATCTCCAAGCTTTATATTGTAAATCCACATAT
>CAYRYZ010000152.1:0-1158 GCA_964428745.1 uncultured bacterium
CTTGGTTTTTTGATTTGACTTTTCCTTTAGTTCAAGAAAAGTTTTCATTTGAAAAAATGGTTGATAACAAACAAATATTTTCAACTCCAGATTCGATTGGTATGCAATTAATGTTTGAAGGTTCTTTACCAGATACGTCTATTGGAACTGATATTCTTGAAGTAACACTTAATCAAAATATTCAATTTTCTCAGCCAGCCGTGTCTGGCCCAAATCTACCATTTTCATTGGATACAACGATTAATTTGGCAATTCCTATTGCACCAGGAGGTAAATTAACAAATTCTGCAGGACAAGTATTCTCAGTACCCCCATCATCAAATCAAACGGTAACTCAAGCAGTTTGGAATGGAATAGCTTCAGCATTTGATACTACAATACAGATTACAATTAATTTACCTGAGATTCCATCAAATCAATTACCAAGTTTCATTAAATCAGTTGAGGGTATGCAAATAGCAACTGATGCAGGTAGCGAGGTAAGTGACTTTAAATCCACTTTTACTAATAAGGGATTGCCAACAAATGTTTCAAATCCTACTGCATCATTAGTAACCGATATAACATCACCAGTCAAAACATTAGCACAACATACTCAATCATCTATAGCCAAGGATGCTTCTTTTGGACCCACAACAACATCTCTTAGCCAAGATAGTCTGGGGAATGCAATACGAATGGATATTGGATTTGGAATTGCTTCAACATCAAATGCAACAGTTACAGTTACTTCAGGAGATAGTGTGCAGGTCAATATGGCTATCCAACTCAGAATCGCGGGATTGGATTCAGCTATAGTTAATGTTACTAAATCAGAACTTCCCATGGATTTACCAAAAATTACATTCCCGTCTGATATAGAGATATATGGAGGTGTATTGAAATCACCTAGCGGTTTTGAAGTGAATGAAATCAAATTAAATAGTTTGACTAGTTCATATCCCTTAAATGTTGATTTTAAGATGAATTTCAAGAATTTCCTTCCTCCTACAGGAAAAGATTCCACAAAATTAGATACGGTTTTGACTAAGGGCAGTTCAATCTCTAAAACATACAATTTGGATGGATATACTTTCTATAATCCAGCAAGTAAAGATTCCGCGCTAAAAAATTTAACATTGGATGTTTCTGCGATATTACCAGCCCAAAATGCAAAAC
>CAYRYZ010000153.1:0-1140 GCA_964428745.1 uncultured bacterium
CTGGTTATCTTTTCAATTTGAGTTACACCAGGGTTACTCAATTCAGGGTTAATTAAAGTGTTAATTTGAACTTATTGAAGTTATAAATTTCTTGTAATGAGCTTTAGTCACTCATATTACCATTTACCCAATTACCTTCATAGAACTCGCCACTTGACCAAATATATTTTCCATAACCATTCATCACGCCATTTAACCAATTACCTTCATAGACCTCGCCACTTGACCAAGTAATTTTTCCATAACCATTAATCGCACCATTTACCTGATTACCTAGATAGACTGCGCCGTCTAAGTAAGTATATTTTCCATAACCATTTATCACATCATTTACAAGATTACCTTCATAGAACTCACCGTCTGAGTAAGTATATTTTCCATAACCATTCATCGTATCATTTACCCAATTACCTTCATAGACGTCGCCATTTGAAAAAATCTTTTTTCCAAAACCATTCATATTACCATTTACCCAGTTACCTTCATAGACCTCGCCGACTAACCAAGTATATTTTCCATAACCATTCATCTCATCATTTACCCAATTACCTTCATAGGAGTCGCCATTTTCAAATTGGGTATAGCTAATCTCGGCAAAAACAGAGCTACTAAAGTTAAGTGCTAATACTACTAAAATAATTTTAATAATTTTCATTTTTTTGTTGTTATAAAACCCTATCTTCAGGTTGACCAACAATCGGTTGTCCACCTTTAATAGGGTCATCAAATTTATTAAGCGACCACACCAGAGCAATAACCCAAAGAATTATTGTTGCTCCAAAAATGTTCAGCACAAAAATTATCCATCTATTGCGGTGAGACCTTTTAAAAGCAATGATAGTTGGCAGGAAATAAATAGCTATGCCAATAATAGATACAAAAAATATTAATATGTAAACTCCAACTTCATCGGACGCAGCAAAAACTGGAAAACTTGCTGATAGTAAAAGAGTTAGTATTAGTGTTTTTAGTTTCATAATGGTAATTATTGTATCGTAATATTAATCTTTTAATTCTTTTAATTCTTTTAATTCTTTTAATAAACAATTATGCATTTATAGGAGGATAGTATTAAAAGTAAGGGTAGTTTCTTCATACTATGATTGTATATCAACTTGGACTAAAGTCCAAATTTCGTTT
>CAYRYZ010000154.1:0-1137 GCA_964428745.1 uncultured bacterium
GATTGGGATCTCAAATTATAAATCATACAAAAAAAAATAATCCAAGAATTGTAGTTGGTCATGATTATAGATCTTATAGTGAAGAAATTAAATCAGCTTTGAAAAAAGGATTAATTTCCACAGGATGCTTTGTTGAAGATATAGGTTTATCATTATCACCTATGGTTTATTTTGCACAATTTAATTTAAATTCTGATGCTATTGCAATGGTAACTGCAAGTCACAATGAAAACGGTTGGACTGGAGTAAAAATGGGTATCAAAAAAGGTTTAACTCATGCTTCTGCTGAAATGAAAGAATTAAAAGAAATTACTTTAAATCAAAAATTTATTAAAGGAAATGGAAACGAGAAACAAGTTAACAATTTTCAACAAATTTATAAAGAAGATTTAATTAAAAATAATAAAATAAATAAAAAAATAAAAACTGTTGTTGCATGCGGAAATGGTACAGCTGGAATATTTGCTCCAGATATATTAAGAGGAATAGGTTGTGATGTAATTGAATTAGATTGTAATTTAGATTTTACTTTTCCAAAATACAATCCAAATCCTGAAGATTTAGAAATGTTACATGCAATTTCAAAAACTGTTAAAGATAATAATGCGGATATTGGATTTGGTTTTGATGGAGATGGTGATCGTGTAGGTGTAATAGATAATAATGGTAATGAAATATTTTCAGATAAAATTGGTCTATTGATTGCTAGAAATTTATCAAAAACTCATCAAGGATCAAAATTTGTTGTTGATGTAAAATCAACTGGACTTTATGCAAAAGATGAAATTCTTATTAAAAATAACTGTGAAACATTATATTGGAAAACAGGACATTCTCACATTAAAAGGAAAGTAAATACTGAAAAAGCTTTAGCCGGATTTGAAAAAAGTGGTCATTTCTTTTTCAATGAACCTTTGGGTTATGGTTATGATGATGGAATTAATTCTGCAATACAAGTTTGCCATTTGTTAAACAATCAAAACAAAAATATGAGTGAAATTATAAATGAATTACCAAAAACTTATCAATCTCCAACAATGGCACCATTTTGTAAAGATGAAGAAAAATATCAAGTAGTAGAAGATTTAGTTGATCAAGTTAAAGAAATTAAAAACAATAAAACTAAAATTGATGATC
>CAYRYZ010000155.1:0-1130 GCA_964428745.1 uncultured bacterium
TAATGCTAATGCCTCAAGAGTGCAATTTGGATTGAACCCAATCCATTCATCTATACCAAATTTAGCATGCCAATTTCTTTTCTGAAGATATACAGTGTCATACTCTAGTTCTACACCAGTGACAATCTTCATTAGTGTGTCTATTGCAAATGCCATCTGGTGTGTATGTTTCTTTGCGTCTTTTGGATTTGATGAACCTGACCAATCACCTGAAAAAGGTCTACTTCTAAAAGTCTCATAGTCAGTGATTGCCAAGTTGACTACTTCTGATGCTTTGACTAATTTATTTTGTAGTTTTTTCGGTATTTCTGCACCCCATAGTTTAGCAATATACACATAACCAAGTGCTACATCTACTCCCATTGAGTGATACCATTGTGCCCTTACACCTCTGAATGAGTTCATATTAATATAGCCATCTTCATAAAAGACACTATCTATTTCTTCGAATCTATGGTTTATTTCTTCTGCGGCAAGATTCTTATTGTTTGTCCAGGATGCATAAACTAATATTGGTATGCCGCCGTTAGCCATTTCAAAAAAACCTTGAGTTTGTTTCTTTTCTATTGGCTTAAGAAACTTTTTGTACATTTTCTTAATGTACTTGTCTACAGTTTCCAACTCTTGTGTATTTAATTCATCTCTTAACCACAATGCAGCAATCATATAATTACTAAACACTTCTCTTGCTTTTGCATATTGATGATACCAACAGGGTGCATTAACATCTCCACCTGCATAACAAGTAGGTTTCTTTTGTACTTCATAATAACCAATACTGTCATACAAGGTATCTGCTTTTGCTAAATCTACTAATAAATTTTTAGCAATATTGATTTTCTTTTCCTTATTAGTTTGGTTGTTATTACCAATTGCGTTATGTGTTGCCGCCATTAACATGTTCATTGGAGTAGTAATGGCTTCATGCACAACAACTAACGATGTGGTATTTGCTTTCCAATCAGCATGCCAATCATAACCAATTAAACCTTCAACTAATTTAATAGATTTTTTTGATTTAAATGAGTTGTTACCTATTGCTTTACAGGACTTAATTTCTGTCGTATAAAATTTGCCTGGAAAGTTAATGTCGCTGGCTTTAACACTTCCTTCTAGTATGTTTGAGCTAT
>CAYRYZ010000156.1:0-1100 GCA_964428745.1 uncultured bacterium
TTAACAAAAGGATCTTCATTCCAGTATTTTGTAATTCCATTTTCCCAGTATTGTGGCGCTTCTGGCCAAATATTTTTACACGTATTCTTAGCTACTTTCATTCTTCTATTCTCATTTAAACGTCCCAATTTTTTAGCATCTTCTCCAGAAGTAAATGTTAGTAAAATACCACGTGGGCCTGGCTGATCAATAGAAAAATGATATATTCGTCGAAGTCGTGTATCAGTAAATACACGTTGTCCAATCGAATTATTATCATCCCAAAAACGTCGACGATACTGCATGGCTACCTTCATTACATGACCGTATTGTTGCTTTTGAATACAATTAGTTTTCTCTGCGGTAAAACCAGGATCAATTTTGATAGTTCTTAATATAGAAGCTGGAATTGCTAATACACATTTTATACCTTTAATTGATGTACGTTTCCCATCTTCTATAACATTCGCAGTAATTTTATTAGAGCTAAAAACAAGGCTTCGTAATGATCTGTTATACTTAATTCTTGTTCCCAATTTCTTTGCAAAGGCTTTAGGCAACTGATCATTCCCTCCAAAAATTCGTCCCTCAACAGTGTTCTCACTAAAAGCAGACGTTCTTGAGTTTGCCAACACCATATATAATGCAGACATTTTAGATGGTACGGAAGTTGCTTCTGTTGCATTCGTGTAAGTGTATAAATCTATGATGTCTTTTGGGGCCCCACCTTTTTTCAGCACTTCTTCAACTGACATGTTATCCAATGCAAGTACTTCAGGAGAGTTAGCGCCTTTTTGTTTAACTAAATCTATCCACTTTTGGATATATTGAACTTCTTGTCCAAATAATTTGCCTTTTTGTATTCCTTCGAAAGGTAATGAATCTGTTCCAGATTGTATTCCTTTCATACTAAAGCGTCTTCCTCTTACGTAGACACCATCATATTGTTTCGCTGGTAAAACTTTCAAACCAAATTTATTACAATATTGCTTAACAAGATTATCAGTGCTATCAACATATTCCGCTCCCATCTCAGCATATAAATTATCGGCAAAAGGATCACGGTAAGTTCTAACTCTTCCACCAGGCCGTGAACGCGCTTCAATCAAAATCACATTAAA
>CAYRYZ010000157.1:0-1097 GCA_964428745.1 uncultured bacterium
ATCCAAAAGAAACAGATAAACGAATAGAACAAATTGCAAAAACTCAAAACAATTTTAAAGTTGCTGATGAAAATTATGCTTCAAAAAATGAAGATTTAGTTATTTTTGACTATAAAGCGACAGTTGACGGGAAAGATTTTAAAGGAAATGAAGGAAAAGGAACACAATTAGTTTTAGGAAAAGATTTATTTATTAAAGGTTTTGACAAGCAATTGATAGGAGTTAAGAAGAACGATAATAAAAAAGTAGAAGTATCTTTACCAGAAAATTTTCCTGAGAAAGAATTAGTAAACAAAAAAGCAATTTTTGAATGTAATATTACAGCCGTTAAAAAACCCGAAGATGTAAAAATAAATGATGAATTTGCAAAAACATTAGGTGCTAAAGATTTAAACAATTTAAAAGAATTAATTTCTAAACAAATTAACGATGAATTTAAAAAATCTTTAGATATGATTTCAAAAAAACAAATTCTTGAACATGTAGAAAAACAAAAATTAGAAAATTTACCAAAAAATTTAATAGAGCAAGAAGTAAAAATTTTATCTCAAGGAATGAAAGAAGATGAGTTGAAGAAAAATAAAAATTCTTTAGAAAACCAAGCTATAAAGAGAATTAAAACTGGATTAATTTTAAATGCTTTTGGTGAAAAAAATAATATTAAAGTTTCTCAAGAAGAAGTTAATTTAGAAATACAAAAACAATTTAAAATGATGCCTGGACAAGAAAAAATGGTTAAAGAATATTATGAAAAAAACCCATCAGCAATTGACGGCATTAGAGGTTCTATCTATGAAGAAAAAATTATAGATCAAATTAAAAAAGACGCAAAAGTTAATAAAAAAGAAATTACAAAGGAAGAAGCTGAAAAAATTTTAAAAGAAGAAAATGAAAAAAATATAAAAGAACAAGAAAAATTAGCTAAACATACACACGATCATAATCATGATCATAAAGAAGAAAAAAAAGAAAAACCTAAAAAAACAACTCCTGCAAAAAAAATACCTACAAAAAAACCTAAACCAGCAGTCAAGAAAAGTAAATCTGTAAAAAAAGTTAGCAAAAAGTAATCACAAGTTGTATAAGTAGACCGAATC
>CAYRYZ010000158.1:0-1084 GCA_964428745.1 uncultured bacterium
TCCATTTCCCTAATTTGTAATCTTAGCTGTTTAATTTTTTCCTTAACTAAAATTTTTGAAAGTGTTGTAAGGCAATCTTTTGCCATTTCAAGATGTTCTGATGTTTGGTCGTCTAGCATTAGCACTTCTGAAATAATTTCACGTTCACCTTGTTCTTCAAAATGAGATATTATTTCAGCAGGGTTTACTTTGTTAGATTTTAGAAGAATTTCTACCAGTTTTTTAATTTGTAAATTTTCAATTTTATCAACATCCAATTTTTCTTTTAACAATATCCTCGCTTCATCATTATTGCCTGATAATACTTGAATAATTCCTAGCTCAGCTTTTCCATTTACAGTTGAGAATAGCTTAGAAGGTTTATCTTTTTCATCTTTAGCTTGTCTAGATTTATGTCTTGTAGCTTGTTTAGAAAGCATATGAATAATTTGATTTTCTTCTAAGTTCGTAGCTTGAGCAATCTTACTAATGAAATCTTGTTTAATGATTGGAGATGAAATTTCAGATACTTTTGATAAAATATCATTTATGATTTTATCTCTATTTACACCAGATAATTCAGAAAATTTAGAGGATTTAAAATGAAAATTTAATACACCAATAGCTTTATCAATTCCTTTAGATTTGAAGACACTAGATCCTTCATTTTTAACCCAGTCATCTGGATCAAGATTATCTGGAATTTCAATAATTTTAGGTTCGACGCCCCCTTTAAGTAATGAATATCCTGCTCTTAATGTTGCATTGGCGCCAGCTGAATCCCCATCGTAAGCTAAAAACGCTTTGGATGTTAACCTGCGGATTTGATTTACATGTTGATCTGTAAATGCCGTTCCAGAGACAGCGATAACATTTTTGATACCAGCTTGAAATAATTGAATAACATCTGTATAGCCTTCTACAAGTATAGCATAATTTTCTTTACGAATCATATCACGTGATAAATTCAACCCATAGAAGACTTCACTTTTATGATAAAGAGGTGTTTCAGGAGAGTTCATATATTTTGCAGGGTCGTCAACACCAAAAACTCGACCTCCAAATGCAATCACTTTATTTGAAGTATTAGAGATTGGAAACATTA
>CAYRYZ010000159.1:0-1069 GCA_964428745.1 uncultured bacterium
AGCCGCCGTAAGCTGCGTACCGGTCATTGATATCATCATGACCATAGAAGTTTCCACCACCATCAAAGGGGTCCATTCCTTTAATTTCACCCTTCTCATTTCGTATAAGCTGTCCTTTACCCCTATTTTTTGATCCTCTGGGCCAATTCCATTGATATACGGATGTAGCAAGACCATACTCAGTTACGTTCAATCCTCGCTCAGATAAAGCAACATATAAGTTTAAATCTGCACTCGGGAGTTTCATCTCCGGTACGGATGGTGGTCTTAAGATTACACCACCTGAAGAATGCAAATGCTGAGATGCGGCAATATTGGGGTGACTTGCAACAAAATCTAGAACACTTCGTAGTTCAAGCTCAGATCCAGGAAATGATCCTGATCCACGCTGCTTTAAACTCCAGTTACCTGGATAATTTCTATTGGGGTCAATTCCGCCAGGCCAGTCTTCATTATATTTACCATCGCCGTCATTATCTATTCCTTCACTATAACGTTTATAGTAAGGTCCTTTATCGTCGGGTTTTCTCATGCGAAGCAGACGATCGTCTTTTTCATCTTTAACCCAATTGCCTGAGGGGTCTTTTACCCGCATCTGCAAAGCCATATTGTCTCCATCTAAATCATCGGGTGCATCTTCATCAGTTTTACCATCGTTATCATCATCCCAAGGACGCAAGGTAGAATCTCGTGGTCTTAAAGGTGTATGATGCTGATATTCTGATCCATCGGGTATCATATTCGGTACAATATAAAAAACCCGTGTTTTCCTTAAATTTTTTGTTTCTTTATCGTTTGAAGTAACTAGCCTGTGAACTAGCCCCAAAGCGGCTTCCGTAGCAATCACCTCATCGGAATCCACACCGCCATCTACCCAGATACCCGGTTTATCCTCAGGTTTACCCGATTTGAAATCAGTAATTGTTATAAGCCAGAGGTCGCGGCCTTGATACGATTTACCGATAGATACTAGATCCGTGTATTGGGGATATTTCTGATTAACATCTTTTAAAAATTGAACCATTTCTTCATAATCATGATAACAATCAAATTTCATGGATCTAGAAAA
>CAYRYZ010000160.1:0-1066 GCA_964428745.1 uncultured bacterium
ACAGACATGACCGCATGGCACCCTGCTGATGATAATGGCGTAGATCTTGGAAGTACTAGTTATGAATACAAGAATTTATATGTAGATGGCGTTGCATATTTAGATGCAATTGGTATGGGATCAACCGCAATGACTTTACCCACTGCAGATGGATCTGCTCAAGCAGTATTAAAAACAGATGGTTCGGGAACCCTTTCTTGGGGTGATGCTGGTGCGACTAGCGTAAATGGATTATCGGATGGGTTAATAGAAGATAATTCCATGTATATAGGACATGACCCCAACTCTAGCACAAGTACTGCAGAGTACAATGTAGCAGTGGGGACTACGGCACTTGATGCGGTGACAACGGGAGATCATAATACCGCTCTTGGTTACGATGCTTTAAGTGTAAATCAGGGAGGTTCTGGTAATGTAGCCATAGGAGCCCGAAGCTTAGATGAAAATAATGCTGGAGAGCAAAATGTAGCTGTTGGATACATGAGTTTAACTTCAAATTATGGCGGTGTATCAAATACTGCTGTTGGGACTTATGCTGGTTATGCTAATACTGGGAATTACAATACAGCACTTGGTCATCAGTCACTTTATCAAAATTCGAACGGTGAAAGTAATACAGCAATAGGTCGTCAGGCTCTAAAAGCAAACACTGGTGCAAATGATAATACTGCTGTAGGGGAAAATGCTGGTGATGTAATTCAAACCGGTTCAAATAATGTCATTATAGGATCTGGTGCAGACCCTAGTGTCAATAATGCAACCAACCAAATCGTGATTGGTTACGCCACAACAGGACTAGGTAATAATTATGCAGTGATCGGGAATGCTGATGTTACAAGACTATATGCCGCTCAAGATGGTGCAGGTGTTTTATATGCCAATGGAACAATCCAAAGTTCAGACAGACGAATTAAGCACAGTATAACTGACCTACCTTATGGGCTTAGTTATATTATGAAGCTTCGCCCTGTTAGTTATTACAAGAAACGCCCCAATGATTATCCACAAGAGCTCAAAGACAAATTCTATCCAGATGGAAAGGTTAGAGAAGTTGGTGCTGAAGACT
>CAYRYZ010000161.1:0-1051 GCA_964428745.1 uncultured bacterium
CTCTGATTCGCCAGGAGATTTCAATCTAACATCTATACTTGCAATTCCACCTATACCTTCAGTGGTCATTTCATTGGACATAAAAAAAGTATATATATCGAGTATACCCTCATCATCATCTTCAAACACAAAGATCGGCTTTTGAGAACGTTTAAAAAACTCGCCCGATGTAACACTTATAATATCAACTTTATTTGCATCATATTGAATTTGAGCATGTATACCGGCAACATCCGGAACAAAGAGCGCATATACCTTAACCTCTATTTCATCTCCTACAGAACCACTAGATAGCTCAGGACAAAAACCAATCCCAGGGGTATCGATCGTATAGTTTTCGATATCAAGGCAACTATCTAATTCTGCTTTTCCAAGGTCACAGGAAAGGAAAATGAACACCACCGATATAAAAAGTAGATTAATCCAGCGCAATTGAAAGCCTCAGTTGAGGTTGCTGTGCCAATTCATTATATACGATATCAACTTTAGGGAGATCTGATACATTTCGATCTAAATCAACTATGGCAGCATGGGCTATATTTAATGCCCAAATGGTTCCCATTGTAAAAAGTGTATATGTAAAATTATCGAGGTAACGCACTTGATCTTTTTCAGCAGTTAATAAAATTTCACGAAATTCTCTTACTTTATTTGGATCCGAAGTATTTGCATACATACGATTATAGAGATTGATATCTTTTAATTTATATTCATAGGATTTGTAAAAAAGCAGTGCTATTCCACCAAGCGCAAGTTCTGATCCCATCAGAGACCAACCTAATGTTCTGTGGTCAGAATAAAGTTGACCCCAACCTGGTAGCAAAGTAGAGCGCAGAGTAGATGGCCATTTAAATTGAGCTTTGATTTCTACTGGAACAATTTCTTCGGTAGATGCTATTTTTGCAATCCTTTCTCTTTCTTCAATAGCAGCGATCTGTTGAGGTGACTTTAGATCGAAAGCATTCCATGCTAGTGTTTCCGAAACATCTTTCAAATTTTGATTACTACCGCCAACCATTGTTTTAGACTTTTCAATTGAACCGGTATTAAC
>CAYRYZ010000162.1:0-1047 GCA_964428745.1 uncultured bacterium
GCACCTACAAAATACTCTACGCCGTATTTCTTAATCTCTTTGGCGGTCCATCGCATTTCTTTATCATTTTTATTAAATAAATGGAATCCTCCGATCGCAGCATATATATCATATGATTTATTGAAAATTTCAACAGTATGTTTCATGGTATTGACAACACCGGCATGACCACAACCTGAAACCAATATTAGCCCTTTATCCGTTGTAATAGCGATAGAATGATCCTCAGGGACATTATCTTCCATCGTTTTACCATTGATCGTCATTTCCCGATATCCTGACCAATTCTTCTCATTATAAACCCTGGGCACGACACCTGTAGTCCATATGTTAGGCATGATCTCTTTGGGTTTATTGTGATAAATAAATTCAATACCCAATTTTTCAAGCGCTTGTTTTTGCGCTTTAAATTTATTTCTATTGATGCCATCAGACCACCGATCAAGAAACATGCCTTCACCAACATGAGCATATTTTAATGCCTTCGGATTCTTCTTCATTAATTTCTTACGAAGAGTTTGAAGACCGCCTGTATGATCTGAGTGATTATGGCTTAAAAACACATGTTCAACTTTAGAGAGATCAATACCTAGACTATCTGCATTTTCTAAAACCGTGTTCGGCCTGAAGCCTGTATCAAATAATATCTGATTACCATCAGATTCGATTAAGGCTGCAAAGCCCCATTCTCCTAGGTAATCATAATCGGCAACCATGGTTGATAAAATAGTGACTTTAGCATTAGAAGTTTGGGCTATAGAAATATTAATGATCGATAATAGAACTATAACAAGTGACCGCAATCTAAAAAAATAAGTCATTTTATCTCTTGAGTTTTACGGTCAGATCTGTACGTCCACCTTTTGGATGATAGGCAGACAATTTAACCGATGACCCTCTTGCCCCCTTAACAAGCCAAGTGACTTCTTTTTCACCATTCCCGGAGATCTGCCCCAAGTCTTTTTCAGTATTTTCATCTAAAATTGAAACATTATTCGCAGCAGATATGGATGAACGGGTAGGTACTGCTCTCTTATTCGCAACGCG
>CAYRYZ010000163.1:0-1045 GCA_964428745.1 uncultured bacterium
TGATTTAATTCTTGCACACTAAGTTGTGGATATACTCCAACAATATCACCATTCGAAGGATTAATTGACCTAAGATCTGACATTTATTTTATTAATTAATAAAAATAATAGGTATGCCAAGATAAAATGGGCAAGTGCAACAAATTCACCAGTTAATATATACCAGGGCCAAGGGCCCATATAGTCTAATAAAGAAGCCGTTGGTGGTTTTGCCATAATCCAAAAATAATTTGCATCTAGAATAAGATTTGCAAATAATGCAATTAAAAGAAACACATTTAATGCAATAAATGCTTTTTTTAGACTATTTAATGTTGGCTTTAATTTATAAACAACAACAGCATATATAATCGATACAACTAATAGATGGTGACCCGCAAAATAACGGAAATAATGAAAATGAGGGAAATCTTCGACAATATCAGGAGTTATCATACCCTGTAGCATTCCTGATAATCCCCAAAAATATAAAATTTCGAAAACAAAGTAATTACGATTAATCATAATAAAAGGAATTAACAAATTTGCAAACCTGCAAAGATGAAGCGGGAGGTGCGAGGAGACCTCAAATGATCCTGCTAAAATTTCTAATAAAACCCAAATCGGATAATTGATAAAGACAATTAATCCTAAGGCGATGCCAACTTTATTTTGTTTATCTGTATTTAAGTGGTTTTTAGCGTACCAGGGCAACAAGAAGACCAATAATAAAAAAAGAAATATTGCTGCCCAATGAGATAGTCCGAATAATTCAAACTGATCATAGGTTTTTAGATATTCATCTACAAAAGGAAACATGAGAAATATCAGTTATTTTACTTACGATTGGTATTCCCAATTTTTTGCAAATGAACCATCGCACCCACCAACATAACAAGTGCTAAGGTCCAAATTTGATTAAATTCATTACCAGAGTTTTTTTCCATAAATCCATAGATAAAGGTCACGATAGCACCGACTATCAACAAGATAGCAAACCCGAGACGAAACTTGTCATTAATAAAATCAGCCATCATTATTTAGATTTCTTTGCTGCAGGTTTCTT
>CAYRYZ010000164.1:0-1024 GCA_964428745.1 uncultured bacterium
AATTATTTATTTTTCTAAATATCGATCAATCTATCAATCGCATTTCATCTGCTCAGTACCGAGATCAGCTTTTGGATATAATTTTAGGTACTGTTATTAGTAGTTTCTCTTCAGTTAATTAACTAGTATATGTAAATGTTGAATATGCGAAAAATTATATTATTTATTCCAATACTCCTCTTTAGTAGCAATCTAATGCACCCTGATGATCCAAAATCTAGAAATCATAATTCATTGGGGTTTGGAGTAACAGGAGATGTTGTTGTATCTGGAGGAGTTTTTTATGTTGGTCAAACAGGATCATCACTAAATAACGGTTCCATATACATCTATACCCCCAATGCATTAAATGGTATCGATCAAGAAATTATTATAGCTCCGATTAATCATGAACTAGGATTTGATTTTGGCTATTCTATTGATGTGTATAACGATTTCATGATTATTGGTGCACCACACCGTACTGATTTAACGGGTCGTGCTTATTTATACAAAAAAGATTACAAGTCTCGATGGCAACTTATTGAAACTATAGTACCAGAAAAAAATAATTGGTCATCTGATTTTGGGTCACAAGTAGCCATTAATGATCGTCATATTCTTATTGCTGATCGAAATGTTGAGAGGGAAAAAGGTGCAGTCTTTTCAATGAAATTAAATCCTAACACCAATGAATGGGAAACTGGGACCACTTTATCCTATCCAAATATGAAAGAACATGGATTTTTTGGCCATTCAATCGCCCTTAAAAATGACCGTACTGTTATTGGTTCAAGGAATGGAAATGTTGCAGTTGAATATCAATATGATCAAACAACAGATATATGGTTAGAAAAACACATTTTTACACCTTATCACTTTCAAAGCAAAGGTCGCTATGGTTTTGCCGTTGATTTAGATAGTAATTATGTAATCATAGGTTCTCCTGGATATGATGAGCAAGGTCTGGTCGATATTTATCAATTGGTAAATAATAAATGGGAAAAGATTTCATCAATTTCAAATCCAGAGAGTGTCAAAGAAT
>CAYRYZ010000165.1:0-1024 GCA_964428745.1 uncultured bacterium
AATTATTTATTTTTCTAAATATCGATCAATCTATCAATCGCATTTCATCTGCTCAATATCGAGATCAGCTTTTGGATATTATTTTTGGCACTGTTATTAGTAGTTTCTCTGAAGTTAATTAACTAGTATATGCAAATGTTGAATATGCGAAAAATTATATTATTTTTTCCAATACTCCTCTTTAGTAGTAATCTAATGCATCCTGATGGTCCAAAATCTAGAAATCATAATTCATTAGGCTTTGGAGTCTCCGGTGATGTAGCTATATCTGAAGGAATTTACTATGTTGGTCAAACAGGATCATCGTTGAATAATGGTTCTGTATACATTTATACCACCAATGCACTGAATGATATCGATCAAGAAATTATTATAGCTCCGATTGATTATGAACTCGGGTTTGACTTTGGTTATTCAATTGATGTTTTTAATGATTTAATGATAATTGGTGCGCCACATCGTGCTGATCTAATGGGTCGTGCTTATTTATATAAAAAAGATTATAAATCTCGCTGGCAACTTATTGAGACTATAGTACCAGAAAAAAACAATTGGTCTTCTGATTTTGGATCACAGGTAGCCATTAATGATCATCATATTCTTATTGCTGATCGAAATATTAAATTGGAAAAAGGTGCTGTCTTCTCAATGAAATTAAATCCTAATACCAATGAATGGGAGTCCGGGGCCACTTTATCCTACCAAAATATGAATGAACATGGTCTTTTTGGCCATTCAATCGCCCTTAATAATAATCGTGCTGTTATTGGTTCAAGAAATGGAAATGTTGCAATTGAATATCAATATGATCAAACAACAGATATGTGGTTAGAAAAACACATTTTTTCTCCGTATCATTACCAAAGTAAAGGTCGCTATGGTTTTGCTGTCGATTTAACTAGTAATTATGCAATAATAGGTTCTCCTGGATATGATGAACAAGGGTTGGTTGATATTTATCAATTGGTTAATAATAAATGGGAAAAGATTTCATCAATTTCAAATCCAGAGAGTGTCAAAGAAT
>CAYRYZ010000166.1:0-1022 GCA_964428745.1 uncultured bacterium
CGATGAGCTTTGGTGGAGTGATAATCTTGATGATTTTAAATCAATAAATAATATTAATGGAAAATTATTGGATGTAATTGTTGCACAAAATTCTGATACTACATCGCTCGTCATATTAAATGAAATAAATAACAAACATATTATTAAATGGATTGTATTTGAATCTTTTACGGGAAACTTTTTGACAAAATGGAAAAATGAAATTAATGATGCTACTGAGGTAAAATTGATTAAGGCAGATAGTGATAATGAATCAATATGGATTATTAAGGATGGTGAGCACTTGATTATTGATAATTCTGGCACTATTGAGACTGAAATAAGTGAGTCTGATTATCCTTATATATCGCCCAAAAACCTATCAACAGTTTTATGGCCTGATAGAATTGAAATAAATGAACAAGTCACACATTATGGTGATTTTAAATCACTTTCGCTTATTGATCTTGAAAATGATGGATCTTCTGAAATTATTGTTTTAAATGATAGAGGAGATATTTATGCGTTTGACAATAATTTTCTATTGAAAAATGGTTTTCCTGTTCAGTCAAATGCAAATGGTCCTATTCTAGCCATGGATTTGCTAGGCGATAATTCACCAGAATTGATTTATCAGGATAAAATAGGAATTATTCAAATTTTAGATCATGAGGGGGAAAAATTAGATGAGATTTCTACAACTTCAGAATTGAAAGCATTGGGAGTATATAAAGGAAGACATGCTATCATTACGAGCAATGCTTTAATATTATATAAAGATGATCTTAATGGATTTGAAAATGAATGGAATTATAAATACTCCACACCTGATAATTCTCGTTTTTTATCTAATTACAAGACTGGTGGAAAACCATCGTTTATTATTGATCAATATCAAACGTATGCTTATCCTAATCCGAGTTATAATGAAAATGTAATTTTTAGAATTCATATCGGTCTTGCAGAATCTCTAAATATAGAAATTTTTGATATTGCAGGTTATTTGATTGAATCTTTTTCTGTTGACATTTCTTCGTCATCCA
>CAYRYZ010000167.1:0-1020 GCA_964428745.1 uncultured bacterium
CAGTATCGATGCCAATGGCGGCCAGATAACGCAGGTAGAGGTAAAAGAGCATGATACAAATTATGGAGGAAATCAAAGTCTTGCTGATCTGGATGGAAACACATTTATCCTATCTTATCAAGGGCATGGCACCGATGGATTCATCAAAACCTTTAACGTCCGAGCGGCTGATCAAAGCGCGCCTGCCATCGTTTCAAGTAGCTTAGCTTCAGATAACAGTACCATATCTGTTACGTTTAATGAAGATACCTATGCCGTATCAAATGGTACAGGGGCACTAGCTAAAGAAGATTTTGCTTTAAGCATTTCAGGTGGGTCTGCTACCCTTTCAAGCGCAGCACCAACCAGTATATCCTTGAGCGGTAAAACCTATACACTTGGAATCGGACTCAATACGCCGGGTAGTGGCGGTGAGACCATTACCGTTAGCCCAGTTGCGAACTCAATCTTCGACCTAGCCGGTAACGCATCGGCAACCAGTCAGAGTAATAACACCAAAACATTGATCGATAAGCTTGGGCCATCTATTACAGGTATTGTGATAGCAAGCGATAATAGTACCGTGGCAGTAACGCTGGCTGAAACCGCTTACCCTTCTACCTCCAACAGTGGAAATATAGAAGCAGCTGATTTCAAGCTCTTTATCACCGGTGGAGTGGCAACTTTATCTGCCTCAACACCGAGCAGTTTTTCAATAAGCAGTAACGTTTATACACTTGGAATCCCTTTAAATGGTACACCCGATGGCGCGGAGGTCTTGAAGATTGAACCGGTAGAAAATTCGATTTATGATGCTTTAGATAATATTTCAACAACCACCCAAAGCAATAATACGGCCAACTTAAAAGATAAACTGGCTCCAACCGTATCGAGTGTTGCTGTAGCTGCTGACAATGCTACGATTGCAGTTACCGTAACCGAAGCGGTATTTAAAGCCAATAATGGCAGCGGGGATCTAGAAACAACAGATTTTTCATTTACCATGAGCGGCGGTGCTGCATCACTAGCCAGTGCAACGCC
>CAYRYZ010000168.1:0-1020 GCA_964428745.1 uncultured bacterium
GGAGTTGTGATTGGTTATAATTATTTTGGAACTCAAGGCACTATACAGTCGCCTTTTAATAAAGGCAGAACTACAACTCATGAGGTAGGGCATTGGCTCAATTTAGAACACCTTTGGGGAGGAGGTTGGGGAAGTTGTGGGAACGATAATGTAAATGATACCCCAACTCAGGAGGAAGAAAATTATGGCTGTCCTGCTTTTCCACACAATCCAAATTCTTGTGGAACTACTAATGCGGATGGTGATATGTTCATGAATTATATGGATTATACGAATGATGCTTGTATGAATATGTTTACTCAGGGGCAAAAAACTCGTATGATTGCAGCTATCAATCAGTCTAGGCAGAATTTATTGAATCATAACCTTTGTGATAATGGTACTTCTGCTATTGACGAGATTAATTTCTATAAAAGAACACTAATAAAAATTGTGGATGTTTTAGGAAGAAAAACCCCTTATAAAAAGAATACGCCACTATTTTATCTTTATGATGATGGTACTATAGAGAAGAGAATTATAATTAACTAATTTTGTTGAGTTGAAAATCTAATATCTATTATCTAAGTATCTCAACTCTATTTTTACTACTTTTGCTGGCACAAAATTTTTATAATGGAATACAATACTGAAAGAGAACATCTTATCATCCCAGAATATGGAAGGCATGTGCAAAAAATGATTGCTCACGCTACAAATCTGAAAGATAAGGCTAAACAACAAAAATGTGTAAATGCGATCATAGCTTTTATGGGTCAAAGAAATCCACACTTAAGGGATATTAAAGATTTTACTCACAAACTTTGGGACCATTTATTTATTATGTCTGATTTTCAAATTGATGTAGAATCGCCTTACCCAAAACCAGAAAAGAAAAAATTAGAGGAAAAGCCAGAAAAGATGAATTATCCTAAAACAAAAATTCGTTTCCCATTTTATGGTATAAATATTGAAAAGATGATAGCTTATGCCTGCACAATGGAAGAAGGAGAAATTAAAAAAACTATGGCTGGAATGATT
>CAYRYZ010000169.1:0-1019 GCA_964428745.1 uncultured bacterium
TGGATGACGAAGAAATGTCAACAGAAAAAGATTCAATCAAATAACCTGCAATATCGAATATTTCAATATTTAGATTTTCTGCCAGACCGATATGAATTCTAAAAATTACATTTTCATTATAGCTCGGATTAGGATAAGCATACGTTTGATGTTGATCAATAATAAACGAGGGTTTACCAGAACTCCTTGCAATCAAATAACGAGAATAATCAACTGTAGAAAATCTATAATTCCATTCATTTGTAAATCCATTAAGATCATTTTTAAATAATATTAAATCATTAGTTGTAATAATAGCATGCCTTCCTTTATAAACACCCAAGCCTTTCAATTGTGACGATGTAGCAATTTGATCTATTTTATTTCCCTCATTATCTAAAATTTGAATTATTCCAAGCTTATCCTGGTGAATCAATTCAGGTGAATCATCACCTAATAAATCCATTGCTAGAATAGGACCGATGGCATTTGATTTAACTGGAAAGCCACTTTTCAATAAAAAGTTATTATCAAATGCATAAATATCTCCCATCGCATCTAAAGCAATAATTTCTACAAATCCATCATTTTCTAAATCAATAAGTGAAATTGATTCATAGTTTCCATAATACTCCATTAGATCAATTATTTCGATTCGATCAGACCATAAAATAGCTGATAAATTATTTGATGATTTATAAGGATAATCTGACTGGTTTATTTCAATTGCAACGATGCCATTTTTATCGATAATTAAATGGTCATTATCCTCAATAAGCCATATTGTTTCATTATTACCATCTGCCTTAATCAATTGTATCTGGCTGGAATTATTTCTTTCATTTTTCCATTTAGATAAAAAGTCTCCGGTGGAAGAATCAAATTCAATCCATTCAATAATATTTTGATTATTTTTTTTTCTTAAAATAACAATCGATAAAGTATCAGAATTTTGAGCTACAATTACTTCTAATAATTTTCCATCAATATTATTTATTGATTTAAAATCATCAAGATTATCACTCCACCAAAGCTCATCG
>CAYRYZ010000170.1:0-1019 GCA_964428745.1 uncultured bacterium
GATGTAATAGTGCAAATCCGTGTGCATATACTGGATGTCCTTATAACGGACCAACTTTATGTCTACCTGCAGTTTGGGGATGCACTGATCAATGGGCAGTTAATTATGATTCAACTGCAAATTTAAATGATGGTTCTTGTATATATCCTGGTTGTACGGACCCTATGGCGCTTAACTATTGTGCTTCTTGTAATGCAGATTGTGACACTATTGTTGGAGGAACTAATATTAGTTGCTGTATTTTCCCTACATGTCACGGATTGGATTTTTGTGAAGATTTTGAGTCAGCTAATCTTAATACAAATGATTGGTTGATTAGTAGTGGCGCCCAGTCTTCTGTAGGCTTAACTACAGCTAATGCTATAGTGGACACTGTGAGTATTGAATTTACAGGGGGTAATGTATTTTATGGCACTCAACTTACTGAGTCTGCTGCATTTTCGAATCCTGATCATATTTCAACAGCTACTTTTTGTGTAGATCTGAGTGGTTCAGGAATGGTAGATTTGACTTTTGAGGGAAAATTAAGCAGTAATATTATTCCTAATTGCTCGTGGTTTAGAGTTAAAATTAACGGCGTAGTTATTGCTGATAAAAACGGGGTAACGGCTTTTAATGATGTAACAATGTCAGGTATAAATTCATATGCATATGATTTGTCTTCTTATGCTGGTCAATCACAAGTGTCTGTAACATTTGAAGCTATGTGTAATTACAACACAAGCTATTCATCAGGTTTTTACGCAGGCTATGTGTGGATAGATAATGTGTGTGTATTTGATGTTAATCAATGTACTTATTATAGTGCTTCCGCTACAATTACAGATGTGGCTTGTAATGGAGATTCAACAGGAGTAGTCTCTGTAATTGTCTCAAATGGTTATGGGACAGACTCTTATGTTTGGTCTAGTGGGCAAACTCTCGCTACGATTACTGGTTTGTCTGCTGGTGTATATACCTGTATAGTGTCTGATTCAACTAATGGCTGTTCAGATTCAATTTTTGTTACAGTTGCTGAG
>CAYRYZ010000171.1:0-1010 GCA_964428745.1 uncultured bacterium
ATTGATTTGGATACCATCGTTTAGCACTACCATAGGATGCTCCAGGATTAATACCCAGTATCTTGGAAGATGTTTTTTCCTTTGGAACGTTACTATGGATTGTTAAATTCCCTGCAGGAAGATTCATATTTAGACTATCGTTGACGAAGTCGACATACTTTTCGACTTGATGGGGATTTTTATGTTTGTATTTATTGAATTGATACTTATTTTTACTCGATATAAGAAATTTGAATAGCTTTGCACGAAATGAACTTCTAAAAGAGAAATAAACATCAAATTCACCTAATTTTTTCGCAAATTTATATAAGCTTATATATTTTTTCCCCAAAATGTGTGATTCAGTCACTTTTGGATTATTTTTTAGTGTTTCGATTGAAACAAATGAACCAATTAAAATGATTTCAGGTTCATTATAGTAATTTGCTATATTTTCAATAGCAGGAGTTGCCATAACTGCGTCACCTAGCCAGGTAGGAAGTTCAATTAATATTTTCATTGATTACTTTTAAAGTCTTGTAAAGATTTTGTTCTATAGAAAATTGCTTTGACTTAAATCTATTTTTTTCTTTAATCAATGCTAACTTATCACTATTTTCTAGTAAGTAATTTATTTTTCGAATTACAGAAATATCATCAGGACTTTGCATTATGAATTCACTATCTAACAATTCACTAGCACCACAATGTTTAGTAGTAAAAACTACGTTCCCTAGATTCATTGCCTCGAGAATTACATTGCCAAATGGTTCATAATGAGTTGGAAAAAGGAAAATATCGCTAATGCTAAAAAAATTATCTACATCACTTCTGGGGCCTGTGAATACAACTTGGCTGTCAATATTTAATTTTTTAGATAAATTTTGATAATATTTAATATTTCTCTCTTTTCCTATTATAAAAGCCTTGATATCTGCAGTCTTCAACTTAGAAATAATTTGTAAGAATTCTGCTACTCCTTTTCTTTTGAATCCACTGCCTACAAAAAGTAAAATTGATTGGTTTTTACT